>NZ_JBHGZU010000029.1:0-25828 GCF_042610415.1 Pseudomonas sp. MD330_10 | reverse complement strand
CTTGAACTGCGTCGTGTACTTGCTCATGAAAAAGCCCCAAGAGTTGGATAGGTGTCCAACTTTTGGGGCGCACTTCACACAGCCATCGGGGGCAAGCCCCCTCCCACAGTTTTGTTCCCTGTACATTCGCGACTAATGCAGTGCGGCATTTACGTCGAAAGTAGCATTCGCCCCCCCAACCCCCCATGTATTAATGCCTTTACCGGAATCTTCCGGCACAACAAGAGGACTCTCCCATGTGGACCAAACCCGCCTTCACCGACCTGCGTATCGGCTTTGAAGTGACCATGTACTTCGCCAGCCGTTGATTCAACAGCCGGCCAGCCCAGTGCTGGCCGGTGCGCTATTGGGAATGACCCTTTGGTCTGATTGCAAACGCCTGCGGATCGGTTAGTGTGGAGCGCATCTTCCAAAAATAATAAGAACAGGCTTTCCAATGAGCCCAAACCTGAGCCTCCTGCGTAAATTCGTCTCGCCTGAAATCATCTTCGGTGCCGGTTGCCGGCATAACGTTGGCAACTACGCCAAAACCTTCGGTGCGCGCAAGGTGCTGGTGGTCAGCGACCCCGGTGTGATCGCCGCCGGCTGGGTCGCCGATGTGGAAGCCAGCCTGCAGGCCATCGGCATTGACTACTGCCTGTACAGCGCCGTATCGCCCAACCCGCGCGTGGAGGAAGTGATGCTCGGCGCCGAGGTGTACCGGGAAAACCATTGCGACGTGATCGTCGCCATCGGCGGCGGCAGCCCCATGGACTGCGGCAAGGCCATCGGCATCGTGGTGGCCCACGGGCGCAGCATTCTGGACTTCGAAGGCGTGGACACCATCCGCGTGCCCAGCCCACCGCTGATCCTGATCCCTACCACCGCCGGGACCTCGGCGGATGTGTCGCAGTTCGTGATCATTTCCAACCAGCAGGAACGCATGAAGTTCTCCATCGTCAGCAAGGCGGTGGTGCCGGATGTGTCGCTGATCGACCCGGAAACCACCGCCAGCATGGACCCGTTCCTGTCCGCCTGCACCGGCATCGACGCCTTGGTGCATGCCATCGAGGCGTTCGTTTCCACCGGTCATGGCCCGCTCACCGACCCCCATGCCCTGGAGGCCATGCGGTTGATCAACGGCAACCTGGTGCAGATGATCGCCAACCCCACGGACATTGCCCTGCGCGAGAAGATCATGCTCGGCAGCATGCAGGCCGGCCTGGCGTTTTCCAATGCGATCCTTGGCGCGGTGCATGCCATGTCCCATAGCCTCGGCGGCTTTCTCGACCTGCCCCATGGCCTGTGCAACGCGGTGCTGGTCGAGCATGTGGTGGCGTTCAACTACAACTCGGCGCCGGAGCGCTTCAAGGTGATTGCCGAGACCTTCGGCATCGACTGCCGGGGCCTGAACCATCGGCAGATCTGTGGGCGCCTGGTGGAACACCTGATTGCCCTGAAACACGCCATTGGCTTCCATGAAACCCTCGGTTTGCATGGCGTGCGCGTGGCGGATATTCCGTTCCTGTCCCAGCATGCGATGCACGACCCGTGCATCCTCACCAACCCGCGCGAGTCGAGCCAGCGTGACGTCGAGGTCGTGTATGGCGAAGCTCTCTGACGACCAGCAGCGCGCCCTCGCCGGGTTGCTCGGGCTGGGCGACCAGTCGGCGCGCAAGAGCCACTACCCCGAATTGACGGCACGCCTGGACGAACTGGAAGCCGAGCGTCGGCGCTATATCCGCCTCAACGATGAACTGGAACAGCGCGTGGCCGCGCGCACCGATGAATTGCTGGAGGCCAACCGCAACCTGCAACAGCAGATCGCCCAGCGTGAACAGGTGGAACGGCAACTGCGTGATGCCCGCGACGCCGCCGAGGCCGCCAACCGCAGCAAGGACAAATACCTCGCCGCCGCCAGTCACGACCTGCTGCAACCGCTGAACGCCGCGCGCCTGCTGATCGCCACCCTGCGCGAGCGGGCGTTGCCCAGTGTCGAGCAGGTGCTGGTGGAGCGTACCCATCAGGCCCTGGAAGGCGCCGAGGACTTACTCACGGATCTGCTCGATATCTCGCGGCTCGACCAGGCGGCGGTCAAGCCGGACGCGGCGGTGTATCGCCTGGAGGAACTGTTCGCACCGTTGATCTCGGAGTTTCAGTCGGTGGCCCAGGCGGCCGGGTTGAACCTGCGTGCGCGCACCGGGGGGTATGCGATCCATACGGACCTGCGCTTGCTGACGCGGATCTTGCGCAACTTTCTGAGCAACGCCTGCCGCTACACCGACGAAGGCTGCATCCTGCTCGGCGCCCGCCGTCGTGGCGATCGTCTGCGCTTGGAGGTGTGGGACACCGGGCGCGGGATCGCTGCCGACCGGCTGGAAGCGATCTTCCTGGAGTTCAACCAGCTCGATGTCGGCCGCGCGTCGGAACGCAAAGGTGTGGGCTTGGGGCTGGCGATTGTCGAACGCATCGCCGAGATTCTCGGCTACCCAGTGGCGGTGCGTTCCTGGCCGGGGCGCGGTTCGATGTTCAGCATCGAGGTGCCCATCAGCGCAGAGATGCCACCCGCGATCAGCCAGTTGCCGACCCTGCCGACCACCGGTAACCCATTGCCGGGGCGGCGTTTGCTGGTGATCGACAATGAGATCAGCATCCTCGACAGCATGCGCGCGCTGCTGGGCCAATGGGGTTGCGACGTGGTCACCGCCACCGACCAGGTCGGCGCATTGCAGGCGCTGCAGGGCAGGGCGCCGGAGTTGATTCTGGCGGACTACCACCTCGACCACGGGGTGGTGGGCTGCCTGGTGGTCAAGCAGTTGCGCGAGCATTTCGGTCACAAGATCCCCGCCGTGATCATCACCGCCGACCGCACCGACCAATGCCGCCGCGCGTTGCGCCGGCTGGATGCACCGTTGCTGAACAAACCGGTCAAGCCCGGAAAGTTGCGCGCGGTACTCAGTCAATTGCTGGCCTAGAAGCTTGATACCTGTCAACACGTTGCAGCGGGCGTTACGGCAAGCTAAGGCCTGATCTAGAGGCCTGGAGTACGCCATGACCGCTGCACCTTTCAAATTGCCCCTGGGCCTGGTGATCGCCGTGCTGGCGATGGCCGGCGTGCTGCTGTTGCCGCTGCCCGCCGACCTGCCGGTGGCCGGGCAGCGCATGCTGGCGATCCTGGTGTTTGCCGTGGTGGTGTGGATCACCGAGGCGGTGTCCTATGAGGCCAGCGCGATCATGATCACCTCGCTCATGGCCTTTCTGCTCGGCACGGCACCCTCGCTGCAAGACCCCACGCACCTGATCGGCTCCAGCCCAGCCATCAGCATGGCGCTCACCGGCTTCGCCAACCCGGCGCTGGCGCTGGTGGCTGGCGCGCTGTTTATCGCGGCGGCCATGACCCATACCGGCCTGGATCGGCGCATCGCCCTGGTGACGCTAAGCCGTATCGGCACCAGCACTCGGCGCATCCTGCTGGGGGCGATCGCGGTGACGATCCTGCTCAGCCTGGTGGTGCCCAGCGCCACGGCGCGCAGTGCCTGTGTGGTGCCGATCATGATGGGGGTGATCGCCGCGTTCGGCGTGGACAAGCGCTCGAATATCGCCGCCGGGATCATGATCGTGGTGGCCCAGGGCACCAGCATCTGGAACGTCGGCATCCAGACCGCTGCGGCGCAGAACCTGCTGACCGTCGGCTTTATGGACAAGATGCTCGGCCAGCGCGTGTCGTGGCTCGACTGGCTGATCGCTGGCGCGCCGTGGGCGCTGATCATGTCGGCGGTATTGCTGTTTCTGGTGCTCAAGCTGCTGCCGCCGGAAACCGACAGCATCCCCGGCGGCAAGGAAGCCGTGGCCCAGTCCCTGGTGGACATTGGCCCCATGACCGGCCCGCAGAAACGCTTGCTGGCGGTGTCGGTGCTGCTGCTGTTGGCGTGGGCCACGGAAGGGCGCCTGCATCCTTTCGACACCACCTCGACCACCTACGCCGGGTTGGTGTTCCTGTTGTTGCCGGGCATCGGCGTGATGACCTGGAAAGACGTGCAGTCGCGCATTCCGTGGGGCACGGTGATTGTGTTCGGCGTGGGCATCAGCCTGGGTACGGCGCTGCTGACCACCCAGGCCGGACAGTGGCTGGGTGCTGCGGTGGTGGCCCACACCGGCTTGGACCAGGTCGGCCCGCTGGGGGTGTTTGCGATCCTTGGCGCGTTCCTGATCCTGATCCACCTGGGCTTTGCCAGCGCCACCGCATTGACCTCGGCGCTATTGCCGATCCTGATTGCGGTGCTGCAAACCCTGCCCGGCGAATTCAGCCGCTTGGGCATGACCCTGTTGCTGGGGTTTGTGATGAGCTACGGGTTTATCCTGCCGATCAACGCGCCGCAGAACATGGTGTGCCTGGGCACCGGCACATTTACCGCGCGCCAGTTTGCCAAGGTGGGGATTCTGGTGACGTTGATCGGGTATGGGCTGATGTTGGTGTTGGCGGCGACTTACTGGAGTTGGCTCGGTTGGATTTGATCTGGAGCCTGCCTCTAGATGCACTTGAGATCCAATGTGGGGGAGGGCTTGCCCCTCCCACTTTCTGACCCTACCCGCTTCAGACCTCCATTCCACCCCAAGATGGCAAGATGAACTCCGCTCAGGTTTACTGTTCTCTGAGTAGAGGTATTACCGACGCCCCCGTCGGGTCATCTAGGTCATTGAATGGACAAATACACCCCCCGCGCCTGGCAACCCCACGAACGCCCGAGCCTGCCCGGTTCGCCGTCGACGCCCTGGCACCCGACCTATAAGCGCTGGCTGTTCGCGATGGTCGGTGTGCTGGTGGCGATCACCGGCGGGCTGGGCAATTCGTTGGTGATCGCCAACCTGCAATACCTGCAAGGCGCGCTCGGTGCGACCACCGCCGAAATGGCCTGGCTGCCCGCCGCCTATGTAATGACCAACGTGTGCATGAACCTGCTGCTGGTGAAGTTTCGCCAGCAGTTCGGTTTGCGGGCCTTCACCGAAGTGTTTCTGGTGCTGTATGCGCTGGTGACGTTCGGCCACCTGTTCGTCAACGACCTCAACTCGGCCATCGCCGTGCGCGCGGCCCATGGCATGGTGGGCGCGGCCCTCAGTTCGTTGGGCTTGTATTACATGATCCAGGCGTTTCCGGCCAAATGGCGCTTGAAGGCGCTGGTGCTGGGGTTGGGCACCGCGCAATTGGCGCTGCCGCTGGCGCGCTTGTTCTCCGAGGATCTGCTGCAGATCGCCGAATGGCGCGGCCTGTACCTGTTCGAATTGGGCCTGGCGCTGATCTGCCTGGGTTGTGTGTTCCTGCTCAAGCTGCCGCCCGGTGACCGTTTCAAGACCTTTGAAAAACTCGATTTCCTCACCTTCGCCATTCTTTCCAGCGGTGTGGCGCTGCTGTGTGCGGTGCTGTCCCTGGGGCGTATCGACTGGTGGCTGGAAGCGCCGTGGATCGGCATCGCCTCGGCCTGCTCCCTGGTGCTGATCATGGCTGGCCTGGCCATCGAACATAACCGCGCCAACCCGTTGCTGATGACGCGTTGGCTGGGCAGCGGCGTGATGATTCGCCTGGCGCTGGCGGTGATCCTGATTCGTATGGTGCTGTCCGAGCAGTCCACCGGCGCGGTGGGTTTTATGCAGATGCTCAATATGAGCTACGAGCAGATGCACACGCTTTACGTGGTGATGCTGGCCGGGGCGATCAGCGGGCTGGCGATCAGTGCGTTGACCATCAACCCCGCGCACCTGTTGATGCCGCTGGTGATCTCCCTGGCGCTGATGGCCACCGGGTCGGTGATGGACAGCTTTTCCAGCAACCTGACCCGGCCGCAGAACCTGTATGTCAGCCAGTTCCTGCTAGGCTTCGGCGGTACGTTCTTTCTGGGGCCGACCATGGTACTGGGCACCAAAAACGTGCTGACCAACCCGCGCAACCTGGTGAGTTTTTCGGTGATGTTCGGCATTTGCCAGAACCTCGGCGGGCTGATTGGCGCGGCGTTGCTCGGCACTTTCCAGGTGGTGCGCGAGAAGTTTCACTCCAGCATGATCGTCGAACACCTGACCCTGCTCGACCCCCGCGTGGCCGCGCGGGTGCAGAGCGGCGGTTCGGCCTACGGCGGGCTGGTGGCCGACCCGGAATTGCGCAACCTCATGGGCATTCGCAGCCTGGCCACGGCGGCCACCCGTGAAGCGAATGTGATGGCCTACAACGATGTGTTTATGCTGATTGCGATCATCGCGATCCTGACCATGCTGTGGATTTTTACCCGCAGCCTATGGCTGATGACGACCACCCAAGCGGCTACTCCTCCCGTTCAACCCAGCGGCGTTACTTCATGACCGAACCCTCGACCACGACCACCACCGCCATTGCTTCAACCCCGGAGGGCAGCACGCCGCCGGGTGCCGTGCCCACCGAGCTGCGCCCATTGCGGGTGCGCATCCTGTCCTCCCTGGGCTTTGCCGCGATTGCCATCGTCGGCGTGTTGATCGTGCTGTATGCCTGGCAATTGCCGCCGTTCAGCAGCGCGGTGGAAACCACCGAAAATGCCCTGGTGCGCGGTCAGGTGACGATTATCGGCCCGCAGCTCAGCGGCTATGTGTTCGAGGTGCCGGTGCAGGACTTCCAGTACGTCAAGGCCGGCGACCTGCTGGTGCGCCTGGATGACCGCATCTACAAGCAGCGCCTCGACCAGGCGCTGGCGCAACTGGCGGTGCAGAAGGCCGCGCTGGCCAATGTGGTGCAGCAACGCAACAGCGCCGAAGCCACGATCAAACTGCGTCAGGCAGCCTTGGCGGACAGCCAGGCCCAGGCGCGCAAAAGCACCGCCGACCTGCGGCGTAACCAGGAACTGATCAGCGATGGCTCGGTGTCCAAGCGCGAGCTTGACGTGACCCGCGCGGCGAATGCCCAGACCCAGGCGGCGGTCGCTCAGGCCCAGGCCAGCCTGGAAATCGCCCGGCAGGATTTGCAGACGGTGATCGTCAATCGCGGCTCCCTGGAAGCCGCCGTGGCCAGTGCCGACGCGGCGGTGGAACTGGCGCGGATCGACCTGTCCAATACCCGCATCACCGCGCCCCGTGACGGCCAATTGGGCCAAATCGGCGTGCGCCTCGGCGCCTACGTCAACTCCGGCGCGCAACTGATGGCGCTGGTGCCGAAGCAGTTGTGGGTGATCGCCAATATGAAAGAAACCCAGATGGACAATGTGCAGGTCGGCCAGCCAGTGACCTTTACCGTGGATGCGCTGAACCATCGCAAGTTTCACGGCACGGTGCAGCATATTTCCCCGGCCACCGGTTCCGAGTTCAGCCTGTTGCAGGCCGACAATGCCACCGGCAATTTTGTGAAGATTGCCCAGCGCGTGCCGGTGCGGATTACGGTGGACCCGGATCAGGCCGAGAGCGAACGCTTAAGGCCAGGGTTGTCGGTTGTCGTGAGTATCGACACGGCAGGGCGGCTCAAAAACAGCCCGCCCTGAAGGGGCTTGACCACTTGTGGAGCGGCGGTGCGACGATTCGACTTGCCCCCGTGCAGGGGTTCAATCACAGCATCTATGTCACTGGTTTGCCGCCATCGGGGGCAAGCCCCCTCCCACAATGGGGACATATTTCAGGCTGAAATCGAGGTGGGTTGATTGGCCTTGTTCCAGCAGCTTCAGGCCCGGCCTGCCCGGCAGGTGATGGGCATTTACCGGATGGCTCACCGGCTCTATGCAAAAGAATCCCAGCCCCGGAGGGCAGTACAGCAAGAAGTAATCGGCCCCCCTGGCCTGGCATTCCAATACATAGCCCAGCTCCGGCTGTTCGATCCGGCAAGCTCCGTCCCACTGGCAAAAACCGTTGTCCACCTGACGCTCGGGCAGCTCATTGAGCTGCCGGAAATCCCAGTCCGCCGGTATCGATGCCAACCCCGTCGGCAGCTTGGACGCATCACTCAGCCAAACCTGCGCGGCCCTGGCCTGCAACCGCGTGCCTGGTCGGCGCGGAAAATAGGGATGTAAGCCCAAGCCGTGCCATGCCGGCTCCTCGGCCAAATGGGTGACGCGCAACGCAAGACTCAGCGTGCCCTCATGCAAGCGCACGCGCTGCTCGGCGCGATAAGCGAAGGGCGTGTCGCACTCCACCGCCAGCAGCACCTCATCCGCTGCCTGGCTCACCACCTGCCACGCCTGCTGCCAGGCAGAGCCGTGGATCGGCAGCGGGTCGGTCAGGCTGTTGGGCTTGAGCGCCAGCCAACCCAGGGGATTGTCGAAGCCGCCGTGAGCAATGCGATTGGACCACGGCGCCAACGGATAGCAGCCCAGCTTGCCCGGCAGGCCGGTCGCAATGGCCTGCTCGTCGTTATGACGCAACAGCGGCTGGCCGGTGGCGCGCACGCGCCAATTGACGAGGCTGCCGCCCACCGCTGGATTCAAGCTGAGGTGGGTCAACGCATCTTCAAGCTCAATCATCACAGCACCACGCTCGGCAGCCACAGCGACAGCGCCGGGATGTAGGTCACGGCCATCAGGATCAGAAACAGCACGGCATAGAAGGGCACCAGCGCTTTTACGGTTTTTTCGATGCTCACCTTGCCCACCGCTGCCCCGACGAACAGCACCGCGCCCACCGGCGGCGTAATCAGGCCGATGCCGAGGTTGACCAGCATAATCATGCCGAAGTGCACCGGGTCGACGCCGATGCCGAGCACCACCGGCAGCAGGATCGGCGTGAGGATCAGGATCAGCGGCGCCATGTCCATCACCGTGCCGAGCAACAGCAGCATGATGTTGATGCACATCAGGATCACATAGCGGTTGTCCGACAGGGTCAGGAACAGCGTGGTGATCTTCGCCGGGATCTGCATCAGGGTCATGATGTAGCCGAAGCTGGCGGCAAACGCGATCAGGATCATCACGATGGAAATGGTGCGCACCGTGCGGTGCATCAGCTTGGGCAGCTCGCTCCATTTGTAGTCGCGGTAGATGAACATGGTGACGAAGAATGCCCACAGCACCGCAATCGCGGCCGACTCGGTGGCGGTGAAGATGCCCGAGAGGATACCGCCCAGGATGATCACCATGGCCATCAGGCCCCAGAGCGCGTCGGCGGCGATTTTCAGCGCCTGCTTGAGGGGGATGACTTCGCCCTTGGGGTAGTCGCGCTTCTTGGCGAAGATCAGGCACAGCACCATCAGGCACGCGCTCATCAGCAGGCCGGGGACCACACCGGCCATGAACAATGAGGCGATCGACACCGTGCCGCCGGCCGCCAGGGAGTAGAGCACCGAGTTGTGGCTGGGCGGGGTCAGCAGCGCCTGCACCGAGCCGCTGACGGTAACGGCGGTGGCGAACTCGCGGGGGTAGCCGCGACGTTCCATTTCCGGGATCAGCACCGAGCCCACCGAGGCGGTGTCGGCCACCGACGAACCGGAGATGGCGCCGAAGAAGGTCGAGGCCATGATGTTCACCAGCGACAGGCCGCCGCGCACGAAGCCCACCAGTACCCCGGCGAACGCCACCAGCCGCCGCGACATGCCGCCCTCGGCCATGATTGCCCCGGCGAGCACGAAGAACGGGATCGCCATCAGCGAAAACTTGTTCACGCCGCCGGCCACCTGAATCATCAGGGCCTGGAACGGAATGTCGATCCACCACGCGCCGATCAATGCTGATAGCCCCAGGGCGTAGGCCACCGGCATGCCGATCAGGATCAAGGCGATAAAGCTGCCCAACAGAATCAATGCGTCCATATCAGGCAGCCCCTTCGCTTTCTTCCACCAGGTCGAAGCGCACCACGCGCCGGTTGCTCTGGTCACCGAGCAGGAGTTTCTCCGCTACGAATATCAGCGTGAGCAGCCCGCCGATGGGGATCGGCATATAGGTGATGCCCACGCGCAGGGTGGGGATGGCGCTCATGAATTGGTTCCAGGTCGACACGCACAGCTTGGCGCCCCAGACCGTCATAAACAGGCAAATGCTGCCCATCAGCAGTTGCGTGAAAATACCGACGAGGCGGCGTTGGGCGGGAGGCAGGCGGTCGGTGATCATCGCCACCGACATATGGGCACCGGCGCGGTAGCTGGCGGCGGCGCCGATGAAGGTGAACACCAGCATCAGCAGAATGGCGGTGGGCTCCGGCCAGCTGGAGCCGGTGCCGAGGACGTAGCGGGCAAAGATGCCCCAGGGAATGATCAGCGCGACCCCGAGTACCGCGAGGCCGGCGACCCAGATGCAGGTCATGTAAATGCGGTCGTTGATGCGCAGCAGTGAATTCTTCATGGCGTTCACCGTAACCGGGCGCGTCGATGTCGACCGCGCCGGGCCTTGTCAGGGAAGGGGAGGGTTACTGAACGGCGTCGATGCGCTTGATGATGTCGGCGTAGGCCGCGCCGTATTTCGCGCGAATCGGCGCGGTGGCGTCATAGAAGGGTTTTTTGTCGACGGTGATGAATTCCACGCCGGCGGCCTTGAGCTTTTCCTCGCTGCTGGCGGACTTCTTGTCCCACAGCACACGCTCATCGGCCTGGGCGGCCTTGGCGGCGTTTTTCACCATCGCCTGTTGCTCAGGGGTGAGCTTGTTCCAGGTGATTTTCGACATCACGATGGGCTCGGGCAGGATCAGGTGCTCGGTGAGGGTGTAGTACTTGGCGTTCTGGAAGTGGTTGTGTTCCAGCAGGGTCGGCGGGTTGTTTTCCGCGCCGTCGATCACCCCGGTCTGCAGGGCACTGAAGATCTCGCCGGTGTCCATGGCGATGCCGTTGGCGCCCATGGCATTGAAAGCATCGATGAACAGCGGGTTGCCCTGCACGCGGATCTTCATGCCCTTGAGGTCTTCGATCTTGCGCACCGGTTTCTTGGTGTAGAGGTTGCGCGTGCCGCCGTCCATCCAGGCCAGGGCCACCAGGCCGAACTCGGAGTCGGTGATTTTGGCGAGGATCTCATCGCCGATTTCGCCATCGATGACCTTGCGCATATGCGCCTGGTCGCGGAACACGAATGGCAGGTTGAACACGTTCACGTCCGGCACCACCGGGCCGACGATGCCGAGGCTGACGCGGGTCATCTGCACGGCGCCGACCTGGGCTTGTTCGACCACTTCTTTTTCCGAACCCAGCACGCCGCCGGGGAAGTACTTGAAGGTCAGCTCGCCGTTGCTTTGCTGGGTCAGGGCCTTGCCCATGTTCTGTTCGGCGACCACGGTGGGGTAGCCGGCGGGGTGAACGTCGGCGAACTTGATTTCCAGCGCGTGGGCGGCGCTGCTGAGAAGAACGCTGAGGGGAAGTGCAGCGGCCAGCAAGGTGCGTTTGAAGTCCATGGGGGTCACTCCTGTCTTGTTATTGTTGTATTCAAGGCACAGCGATGCAGCTAGAGGGCGAAGGTGGGCTCCGGCAATCCGGTGACGCCGGGGTTGAGGGCGAACACGCCGCCGGCGATCGACTGGGGGCCCTGGTCATCACGGATCGAGGTGACGAACAAAGTGTCCAGGCGGCTGCCGCCAAAGGCGCACATGGTGGGTTTTTTCACCGGCACGCTCAGGGAGCGGTCCAGGCGACCTTCGGGGGTGAAACGGTGGATCAGACCGGCGTCGTTGGCGCAGATCCAGTAGCAGCCATCGGCATCCACCGCTGCGCCATCCGGACGGCCGAGGTGGTTGTGCATGTCCACAAATACTCGGCGGTTGGACGGCGTGCCGCTGTCGACGTCGTAATCAAAGGCCCAGATCTGTTGCACCAATGGGTGCGAATCCGAGACGTACATCGTGCGCCCGTCCGGGCTGAACGCCAGGCCGTTAAGGGTGATGAAACCGTCCAGTTGGGCATGGGCCGCGCCGTCACCGGTGTAGCGGAAAAGAATGCCTGCGGCGGCGTTCGCACCCATGTCGAGCACCATGCTGCCGGCCCAGAAACGTCCCTGGCGATCGCAGCGGCCGTCGTTCATGCGCATGTCCGGGCGTGGGTGCTCGACGCCGGCCAGCAGTTGGGTATCTAGATGCCCACCGGCCTGGGGGGTGAGTTGGAAAAAACCGCTCTCCATACCCGCGACCCAGCTGCCGGTTTCGGTGCGCGCAATGCAGGCCAGCATGGTGTTGGCATTCCAACGCTGCACTTCACCGCTCTGGGCGCTCCAGCGTTGCAGGCCGCCGTGGGGGATATCGACCCAGTACAGCGCGTTTTCCTCCGGCACCCATACCGGGCATTCACCCACGGCATTGCGGGCGTCGACGATTAATTCAGCAGTCATGGCCACTCATTCCCTTGGATTGGTAAACGCTCAGTCGCCAAACGGCCCAGCCGCGCAGAATGCGCCGCCCTGGAAGACCTTGGCCGGGTCGTTGTCGGCCACCGGTGGCTGGGCTTCGACCTGGGCGCGGAACACTTCGGAGTTGTCTTTGGGCACGAAGCCCAAGTGCGCGGCGTAGCGGTTGTCCCACCAGGTGTCGAGGTTGTCCGACATACCGTAGACCACGGTGTGGCCGACGTTGGGCGTGTACAGGGCGCGTTCGAGCAATTGGGTCAGGTCATCGAAGCTCAGCCAGGTGTGCATCATCCGGCGGTTCTGCGGCTCGGGGAACGAGGAGCCGATGCGGATGCTGACGGTTTCGATGCCGTAGCGATCAAAGTAAAAACTCGCCATGTCTTCGCCGTAGGACTTGGACAGGCCGTAGTAGCTGTCCGGGCGGCGCGGGGAGTGGGCGTCGATTTTTTCGTCTTGCTTGTAGAAACCGATCACATGGTTGGAGCTGGCGAAGATCACCCGTTTGACGCCATGGCGACGGGCGGCTTCGTAGATATGAAAAACCCCGCAGATATTCGCGCCGAGGACCTCCTCGAACGGACGCTCCACCGACACGCCGCCAAAATGCAGAATCGCGTCGACGCCTTCAACCAGGTGATGCACGGCCTGTTTGTCGGAAAGGTCGCAGAGCTGCACTTCTTCTTGGGCGTTGGCGGCGGGGGCCATTTCGGCAATGTCCGATAGGCGCAGCACCTGAGCGTAGGGGCGAAGGCGTTCGCGCAGGACTTTGCCCAGGCCGCCGGCGGCACCGGTAAGCAGCAGGCGATGGAAGGGAGCTGGGGTGGTGGTGGTCATGGGCATTCCAGATTTTTGTTGTAGGTTGTCGTATGACTATGTCGAAGTATTGTTAGGGAGTCCCTGGTTGTCAACGTCGATTCGGCTCGCCCCGATAGC
The DNA here is from genome assembly GCF_042610415.1 of Pseudomonas sp. MD330_10. Taxonomy (NCBI): domain Bacteria; kingdom Pseudomonadati; phylum Pseudomonadota; class Gammaproteobacteria; order Pseudomonadales; family Pseudomonadaceae; genus Pseudomonas; species Pseudomonas sp. MD330_10. The sequence continues at coordinate 12,668 of NZ_JBHGZU010000029.1, read as the reverse complement.
GGTGGGTCAGCAAAGGCAGTATCGGCTGACCCGCGTCATCGAGGGCAAGCCCCCTCCCACATGGGGTGGGCGTTAGTGTTTAGGTTCGGCAACCTTTAGAGCAACGAGATCGGGTAGCTGATAAATATCCGGTTCTCATCGAACTCGTTGGTGCTGAAGTCCCGACGCATCGTGGAGTTGCGCCATTTCACGTTGAGGTTCTTCAGTGCGCCGCTTTGCACGGTGTAGGCCAGTTCCGATTCGCGGCCCCATTCCTTGCCGTCAGTGATCGTTCCGGTGTGCACGTTGCTGCCGCTGATATAGCGGTTCATCAAGGTCAGGCCGGGTACGCCGAGCACCGCGAAGTTGAAGTCGTGGCGCAGTTGCCAGGATTTTTCCTTGGCGTTGTCATAGCTGGAGTTGTAGCTGTCGTTGGCCAGGGTGCCGCCGCTGGTGCCGTTGACGCGCATCCACACGCTGTCGCCGCTGAGTTTCTGCAGGCCCACGTAGAACGTGTTGCCGCCGTACTTGGCCGAGAGCAGGGCAAACGCGGTTTTGTTATCCAGGTCGCCGGCCAGGGCGCTGCCGTCTTCCTTGCCGTTGAAAAAACCGAGGTTGGCGCCCAGGGTCCAGTCGCCCAGCGGTTGGCTGTGGATGAGGTTGACGTATTGCTGTTGGTAGATATCGCTCAGTTCGGCGTACCACAGGCCGACTTGGGTGCGTTTGTCATTAAAGGTGTATTCGCCGCCGCCGAAGTTGAAGCGGTCCGACTTGAACGCGGTTTTGCCGTTCATGAACATGTCTTCCATGCTCGCGTCGTTGCGTGGGCTGTTGCCGCGAAATTGCCCGCCGTAGAGGGTCAGGCCGGCGATTTCATTGGAGGTGACCTGGCCACCGCGGAAGGTTTGCGGCAGTGAGCGACCATCGTCGGAGCGCAGGATCGGCAGCACCGGCATCCATTCGCCGACTTTCAGTTCGGTCTTCGACAGTTTGGTTTTCAAGGCTACGCCCAAGCGCCCGAAGTTGTCGGCGGGGCGACCGTCGTCGTGGATCGGCAGCAACTGGGTGCCGCCGGTGCCTTTGCCGCCGTCGAGCTTCTGCGAATACAGGCCCAGCACATCGATCCCGAAACCCACCGTGCCTTGGGTGTAGCCGGACTTGGCGTCCAGAATGAAGTTCTGCGTCCACTCTTCAGCCTTGCCCTGGGCGTTGCCCGGGTTGGTGAAGTTACGGTTGAAATAGGCGTTGCGCAGGTTGAGCGTGGCCTTGGCGTCGTCGACAAAGCCATCGGCATGCGCGGCGAAGGGTAGGGTGATGCTCAGGCTGCCGAGGCCGACAAGGCCCAGACGTACGCAGCAATTGCGGGCGAATTGACTCACAGTGACGCTCCCTTTCTTTTGTTGTTTTTATTATTTGTTATACGTCGTCGTACAACATTGGGGCGAATATTTGCGGGGTTTTCCTGGAGTGTCAAGCAGAAGTTATACGATGACCAAGGTACGCAAGGTCAATGTGGAAGGGGGCGGCACGGGTATCAGTGAAAACATCCCTTGAGACTGTTGTGGTGAGCGGGTTTGTTGTGGTGAGCCTGCTCAGCACAGAGTTATGTGTCAGCCTCTAAGACCTGTGTAGAAGCCTATGGCTATTGCAGGCAAGTCGAATCGTCGCACCGCCCCTCCCGCATTTCAGCTAGCCAGGACCATCGGCGGTAAGGTGCCCAGCACCGAAACGGCCCCTACGGCACAAACACCGAGCAGCCACTCCAGCATCACGCTGCCTTTCAAACCGGCCAACTGCTGTTCGCCGCTATCCAGACGCAGCCGGTTCAGCAGTGCCAAGCACAACATACCCAGCACCAGCATCACCTTGATCAATAGAATCAGCGCAAACCCACTGAACAATGGCGTTGGCCACAGTTGCCCGGTGAGCACACGCACGTTGATCAACCCGCTCACCAGCAAACCGGCGACCAGCCCATAGCCGACGCCGCTGAAACGCCTGAGGATCGGCTCCAGCCGGTGACGCTGCGCTTGCCTGAGGATCAGCACCAGCAACAGCAACCCACCCAGCCAGGCGCCGACGCACAACAGATGCACCACTTGGTTGAGGATCAGCAGGCGCCCGCTCAGGCCGTCCAGCATGGCGCCATGGCCCACCGGGGCCAGGGTGGCCAGTAACAGCGCGAGCAGCGGCAGGCGCAGCGCCGGCCAGGGTTTGATCAGGGCGATCACCAGCAGCAGGTTCAGCAGCAGATGCCAGACCCACACCTGGCCGAAGAACGTCTTGCCCAGCACCAGGCCCACGGTACCGGGCTGCAGTGCGGCGTCCCAACTGCCGGCCATGCTTGCGGTAATCAGCAGCAACCAAGCCACGCCGGATACCAGCGCCGTCCAGGCCAGCCCACGGGTGAGGCGCAGCAACGTGCGCTCCAAGGCCGGCTGCGTGTCTTTGCCCAGCAGCCAGGGCCTGAAGGCACAAGCGCCGAACATCAGCAACACCACCATAAAATGCACGAACCGGCACAGCACCAGCAGGGTGGCCATGGGTTATTGGCCGACCTTGAAGCGATAAGTGCCTTCGCTTTTGTGGGTGTCGACGGAGACGGCATGCCACTCGACGGTGTAAGTGCCGGCCGCCAGCGGCGCGGCCGGTGTGACCACCAGGATTTTTTTATTGGCGTCCGGGGTTTCTAAGCCTTTGATGGCGACTTCAGTACCGTCCTTGCTCAGCGAAACCTTGCTGAACGTGGCCTCGACGCCTTCGCTGAACGTCAGCCGCAGGTCTTTGGGGGCGGTGACGGTGCTGTCCTCTGCCGGGCTGGCGCTTTTCAGGTGGGCGTGGGCAAATGCTGCCGAAGCCCCCAGCAGGGAAGCGAGCAGTGCGACAGCAGTCAGGGCTTTCTTGATCAACATGGTGCAATACCCAATCAAAGAGAGAAGCGCGCAGTGTACGAAGTTTCGAATGCGCCTGTCGCCGCGATCTAGAGCCGATGGTAGTCTTTAGGCCATGTTGTTGTCAGGGAGCCCTTATGGGCAATCACAAGAGTGGCATTCGCCGGGCAAACGTCGAAAAGATCCTGCTGGCGGCGGAGAAAATCTTCGCCGAGAAAGGCTATGGCAGCACCGCCATGGCCGACATCGCCGAAGAAGCGCAACTGCCGCGCTCCAACCTGCATTACTACTTCACCACTAAAAGCGAGCTGTACAGCGCCGTGCTGTTCGACCTGCTGGACGTGTGGAAACAGGACGCCCTTAGCTTTGAAACCTTTGACGACCCACGGGTGGTGCTAAGCAGCTACATCCGCGCCAAGATGCAGCGCTCGCGTACACGGCCGTACGGTTCGAAAGTCTGGGCCAACGAAATCATCCACGGCGCGCCGACCCTGGGTGAGGCGCTGGACGAAAGCCTGTACGACTGGGCCAAGATGAAAGAGGCGAAAATTCGCCAGTGGGTGGAAGACAAACGCATCTTGCCGGTGGAACCATCGAGCCTGTTGTACATGATCTGGGCTTCCACCCAGCACTACGCCGACTTCGATCACCAAGTGACGATTCTGAATGATCACCAGCCGTTGTCGGACAGGCAATTCGAGAAGGCGATTCAGACGGTGACCGGTGTGATATTGCGGGGGATTGGGTTGGAGCCTTGAGTATCGTGGTGGGGCTTGGGGCCTAATCGGGGGCTTGCCCCCGATTAGGCCAGAAGGGCTACACCGCCTCCCTGTACGGATTCCTCGGATCCTGCGTCCAATTCAAAAATGGCTTGCCCGTGTCGATGGGCACCATCTCAATGCAATCGGCCACCGGGCAGGTGATCTGGCACAGGTTGCAGCCCACGCACTCATCATCGATCACTTCGTATTTATGCGTGCCGTCCGCTTGTTTCAGGCTGGCGATGGCCTGGTGCGAGGTGTCTTCGCAAGCGATGTGGCAGCGCCCGCAGCCAATGCACGCCGCTTGATCGATCTTGGCGATGACTTGGTAGTTGATGTCCAGGTACTTCCAGTCCGTGGTATTGCCCACCGCGCGCCCGGAAAAATCCTGCAGGCTTGTGTAGCCTTGGCTGTCCATCCAGCGCGACAACCCGTCCTTCATCTCTTCGACGATGCGAAACCCATGCAGCATCGCCGCCGTGCACACCTGCACCGCGCCGCAGCCCAGGGCCACGAACTCGGCGGCGTCGCGCCAGGTGCCGATGCCGCCGATGCCGCAGATCGGCAAGCCTTGGGTCTGCGGATCGCGGGCAATTTCGGCGACCATGTTCAGGGCGATCGGCTTGACCGCCGAGCCGCAGTACCCGCCGTGGGTACTCTGGGTGCCGACGGTCGGCAGGGCAACCATGTGCTCCAGGTCGACGCTGGTGATGGAGTTGATGGTGTTGATCAGCGACACCGCATCCGCCCCGCCGCGATACGCCGCCCGTGCCGCCACGCGGATGTCGGTGATATTCGGCGTGAGCTTGACGATCACCGGCAACGAGCAATAGGTCTTGCACCAGCGCGTCACCTGTTCCACATATTCCGGCACCTGGCCCACCGCCGCGCCCATGCCGCGTTCGGGCATGCCATGGGGGCAACCGAAATTCAGCTCGATACCGTCGCAGCCGGTGGCTTCCACCAACGGCAGGATGTTTTTCCACGACGCTTCCACGCAAGGCACCATCAACGACACGATCAGCGCGCGGTCGGGCCAATCCTTTTTCACCTGGGTGATTTCCCGCAGGTTGATTTCCAGGGAGCGGTCGGTGATCAGCTCGATATTGTTGATGCCCAGCACTTCGCGGTTGGCGCCAAAGTGGGCCGAGTAGCGGGACGACACGTTGACCGCCGCCGGGTCCTCGCCCAGGGTTTTCCATACCACACCGCCCCAGCCCGCTTCGAACGCGCGGACCACGTTGTAGGCTTTGTCGGTGGGCGGCGCGGAGGCCAGCCAGAATGGGTTGGGGGCTTTGATACCGGCGAACACAATCGAGAGATCGGCCATTACGCAGCCTCCACATTCAGCATGAGTTGAGCGTGCATGGCCTCGGCGGCCAGCTTGCCATGTTGCACCGCCTGCACGGTGAGGTCCTGACCAAGGCTGACGCAGTCGCCGCCGGCATACACCCCGGGAATACTGGTACGCAGGTGCTCGTCGACGAAGATTCGCTCGCCCACCCGGTGCAGTTGTTGAGCCAACGGATCGTGTAGCGCGTCGCCGTCGAAGTCTTGGCCGATGGCTTTGAAGATTGCATCGGCGGCCAGCTCGAACGTCTCGCCGGTAGGTTGCAAGCGGCCGTCGTGCATCTGGGTGCGGGCAAAGCGCATCCCCCGCACACGGCCTTGGTCGTCCAGCAACACTTCTTCGGGCATGGCCCAGGTCAACAGGCGCACCTGGTTGGCCTTGGCGATGTCCTGCTCGTGGCCGGTGGCGCCCATGTCCGCCAGGCCACGGCGGTATACCAGGTTGACGTCGCGGGCACCGAGGCGGGCCATTTGCACGGCCATGTCGATAGCGGTGTTGCCGGCACCGAGCACGATGCAGCGGTCGGCCACGGGCAGTTGGGTCAGGTCTTGGGCCTGGCGCAATTCGCGGATGTAATCGGTGGCGGCGAGCAGGCCGGGGGCGTCCTCGTGGGGCAGGCCCAGTTGCTTGCTGGCGGCCAGGCCGAGGCCGAGGAATACCGCGTCGAACTGCTGGTGCAGTTCGCTCAGGGTCAGGTTGGCCCCCAGGCGCTGGCCGTGGCGGATCTCGATGCCGCCGATTTGCAGGAGAAAATCCAGTTCCTTCTGGGCGAAGTCGTCCACCAGTTTGTACTTGGCGATCCCATATTCATTCAGGCCGCCGGCCTTTTCCCGCGCTTCGAAAATCACTACATCGTGCCCGTGCATGGCGCTGCGATGAGCACAGGCCAAACCGGCCGGCCCGGCGCCGACCACGGCGATACGTTTACCGCTGGGCGCGGCGCGCTGGAAGGGGTGTTCGCTGAAGTGGGCGTTGTCCACCGCATAGCGCTGCAACAGGCCGATCAACACCGGTGCGCATTCTTCGGCGTTGTTACGGACACAGGCTTGCTGGCACAGGATCTCGGTGGGGCAGACCCGCGCGCAGCTACCGCCGAGGATGTTGGCCGAAAGGATCTTCTGCGCGGCGCCCTGCACGTTATCGGTGTGGATATTACGGATGAACGACGGAATATCGATCTCGCTGGGGCACGCGTTCACGCACGGCGCGTCGTAGCAATACAGGCAGCGCGAGGCTTCCAGGTGGGCCTGGCGCGCATTGAGCGGCGGCGCCAGGTCGGTGAAATGGCTGGCGAGGGTCGCGCCATCCTCAACGGGGTGGGGGAGGTGGGTCAGGGTCTGGATCACGGTGGTGGCCTCACGGTTTTTTTTGGATTGCCTCTAAGTGGGCATTTTTTGTTGCTTGTACTGGCCTTATCGGGGGCAAGCCCCCTCCCACAATTTGATTGTGAATACATTCAAGTGTGGGAGGGGGGTTGCCCCCGATAAAGGTCTCAGCGCTTCACAGCAATTGGCCTGGAATGCTCAGCCCGCTTGCTCAACTGCTCGAACACCGCCGGATACGCCGGCCGCTCCACATAGCGCCCGGCACCGCGCTCGGCGCGCAGGTCGCCATCGGCCCAGACCAACTTGCCCTGGCTGATGGTGTGGCTCGGCACACCGCGCACGGTCTTGCCTTCGAAGATGTTGAAGTCGACCTGTTGGTGGTGAGTCTTGGCGGAAATGGTGCGCGTGCCCTGTGGGTCCCACAGCACCAGATCGGCGTCGGCGCCCACGCGGATCGCGCCTTTGCGGGGGTAGAGGTTGAAGATCTTCGCGGTGTTGGTGGAGGTCAGCGCAACAAACTCCTGCATGGACAGGCGCCCGGTATTGACCCCTTCATCCCACAGCAGCGCCATGCGGTCTTCGATCCCGGCGGTGCCGTTGGGGATTTTGCTGAAGTCGTCGCGCCCAGCGGCTTTTTGCTCGGCGCAGAAGCAGCAGTGGTCGGTGGCGGTGGTGTGCAGGTTGCCTGATTGCAGACCGTGCCAAAGCGCCTCTTGATGCCCGCGCGGACGGAACGGCGGGCTCATCACGTAGCCGGCGGCGGTCTGCCAGTCGGGGTGCTGGTAGACGCTGTCGTCCAGCAACAGATGACCGGCAAGGACTTCGCCATAGACCGGCTGGCCCTTGCCACGGGCGTAGGTGATCTCATCCAGGGCTTCCCGGGTGGACACATGCACCAGGTACAACGGTGTGCCGATGGTTTCGGCGATACGGATCGCCCGGCTGGCCGCTTCGCCTTCCACCTGGGACGGCCTAGACAGCGGGTGCGCTTCCGGCCCGGTGATGCCCTGGGCCATCAGTTTGCGTTGCAGGTGATACACCAGCTCGCCGTTCTCCGCATGCACGGTGGGGACCGCGCCCAGTTCCAGGCAGCGTTCGAAGCTGGCGACCAGGGTGTCGTCGGCCGCCATGATCGCGTTCTTGTAGGCCATGAAGTGCTTGAAGCTGTTGATGCCGTGGTGGCTGACCAGCTCGGCCATTTCCTCGCGCACCTGTTCGCTCCACCAGGTGATCGCGACATGGAAGCCGTAGTCGGCCGCCGATTTTTCCGCCCAGCCACGCCACTGGTGGAAGGCCTCCAGCAACGACTGCTGCGGGTTGGGAATCACGAAGTCGATGATCGACGTGGTGCCACCGGCCAAACCCGCCGCCGTGCCGCTGAAAAAATCTTCGCTGGCTACGGTGCCCATGAAGGGCAGTTGCATATGGGTGTGGGGGTCGATACCGCCGGGCATCAAGTATTGGCCGCTGCCGTCGAGCACTTCGGTGCCGGCGGGGACGTCCAAGTTAGAGCCAATGGCGCGAATTAGACCGCCTGCGCATAAAACATCGGCGCGGTAACTTTCATCATGGGTAATAACGGTGGCGCCACGGATCAACAGCGACATGTCGAGTTCCTCACAGGCTTGACCGGCTTGTGCCAGTTCTAAGTGTTGTAATGCTACGTGCCGAGGTCAGGTGTTATTCCTGACAGCGGTGACAGGAATAGAAACTAGCCCGAGTTTTTCGATTGGGCAAGAATATTTTTTATAAGCTTATTATGTTAATAAGCTATTGATATTTAAGTAAAAAATATTGAAATCACCAAAATGTAGCGGGCGCTCACCATTTTGACGCACTTGACAGGTTTGCAAACTGAGCAACATTTCTTATTGCAAATCAGGCGCTTGAGATATGCCGCTTGACGGGAATGAAAAATGAAAATAATTGTGTTGCACCAGATTGAGTCCGGTTGGTTCGGGCAACTTGCGTAATGCCTGAATGAATTCAGCAGCAAGTAACCGGGGCTCAATCGGAAAGTTGATAAACATCAGCACGTTATATAAGCGGTGAGGGCGCAGCGGCGGTCAACGGCACGAATATTGAGTGCAGTGGCGGCTGGCCGGGCCTGTGATGTCATGTTGTTTACGAGGTACTCCGGCCATCTCCTGCGTTGCAGGGGGTGAGCAACAATAATTCGAAAAAACCGTGGAGCGGCCATGCAACAGAACAGATCGCAAGTCATTGAGCGCAACGGCCTGTACGAACTCGACGCCGGCCCCGACGTCCTCGACAGCCCTCGCTACAACCACGACATGGCACCGACCAAGGTGCATGAACGAACCTGGAACAAATGGCATATCACCGCGCTGTGGGTCGGCATGTCGATCTGCGTGCCGACATACACCCTGGGTGGGGTGCTGACGGCGTATTTCGGCTTGTCAGTGGGCGAAGCGCTGATTGCGATCCTGCTGGCCAATATCGTGGTGTTGTTGCCGCTGACCCTCAACGCGTTCCCCGGCACTAAGTACGGCATTCCGTTTCCGGTGCTGCTGCGTTCCTCGTTCGGCATCCTCGGTTCCAACGTGCCGTGCCTGATTCGCGCGCTGGTGGCGTGCGGCTGGTTCGGCATCCAGACCATGTTCGGCGGCCTGGCGATTCACCTGTTCCTGGGCTCGATTTTCGAGGGCTGGAAGGCCCTGGGCGGCACCGGTGAAGTGATCGGGTTCATGATGTTCTGGACCTTGAACCTGTGGGTGGTGCTGCGCGGCGCGGAGTCGATCAAGCGCCTGGAAACCCTGTCGGCGCCGCTGCTGGTGGCGGTGGGCATTGGCTTGTTGGTGTGGGCGATGCCGAATGTGTCCATCAGCGAATTGATGGCGATCCCGCCCAAGCGCCCCGAAGGCGCTAGCCTGAGCGGTTATTTCATGGCGGGCCTGACTGCGATGGTAGGCTTTTGGGCCACCTTGTCGCTGAACATTCCCGACTTCAGCCGCTACGCCAAGAGCCAGAAGGACCAGATCCTTGGGCAGATTTTCGGCCTGCCGCTGACCATGTTCCTGTTCGCCGCCCTCGGCGTGATCATGACCGCCGCTTCGGTAAAACTGGTGGGGGTGAGTGTGTCTGATCCTGTCACGCTGATCGGCCATATCCAGAGCCCGGTGTGGGTGGCCATTGCCATGGCGCTGATCATCATCGCCACGCTGTCCACCAACACCGCGGCCAACATTGTTTCGCCCACCAACGACTTCCAGAACATCGCGCCCAAACTGATCAACCGCACCACCGCAGTGATCCTCACCGGCCTGGTGGGGCTGGCGCTGATGGCCCATGAACTGCTCAAGAAGCTCGGCTTGATCGTTTCGGATGTGAGCCTGGAGACCGTGTATTCCAACTGGCTGCTGGGCTATTCGAGCCTGCTGGGGCCGATCGCCGGGATCATGGTGGTGGACTATTTCATCACCCGCAAACAACAACTGGACCTGGCCGGCCTGTACCGCGATGACGTGTATCCGGCGTGGAACTGGAGCGGGTTTATCGCCTTTGGTGTGCCGGTGGTGCTGACCTTGCTGGCCTTGGGCAGCGATGCGTTCAGCTGGTTCTACAGCTATGGCTGGTTCACCGGCTCGGCGTTGGGCGGGCTGTTGTATTACGGCCTGAATGCCAAGCGCGGGGCCAGCCCGGTTGTCGTCAAAGTCAATTCATAACAAATACAGCCTGAGGAGATCCCCATGAACGCTGCCCTCGACGTTCTGCAATCGGCCCACCCGCATGTCAACCGTGACCGCCTGTGGCAGTCGCTGATGGACCTGGCCAAACTGGGCGCCACGCCCAAAGGCGGCGTGTGTCGCCTGGCCCTTACCGACCTTGATCGCAAGGCCCGCGACCTGTTCGTGCAGTGGTGCGAAGAGGCCGGCTGTACGGTCAGCGTCGACGGCATCGGCAATATTTTTGCCCGTCGCCCAGGGCGCAACCCGGACCTGCCACCGGTGATGACCGGCAGCCATATCGACACCCAGCCTACCGGCGGCAAGTTCGATGGCTGCTTTGGTGTGCTGGCCGGCGTGGAAGTGCTGCGCACCCTCAACGACCTCAAGATCGAAACCGAGGCGCCGCTGGAAGTGGTGGTGTGGACCAACGAGGAAGGCTCGCGCTTTCCGCCATGCATGATGGGCTCCGGGGTGTTCGCCGAGAAATTCACCCTGGCCGATACCCTGGCCAAGGTTGACGCGGAGGGCGTAAGTGTTGGGGAGGCGTTGAACGCGATTGGCTACGCGGGAACTCGTCCCGAAAGCGGGCATAAAGTCGGCGCGTATTTCGAGGCGCATATCGAACAAGGGCCGATTCTGGAGGATGAGAAAAAAACCATCGGCGTGGTACTCGGCGCCCTCGGGCAAAAGTGGTTTGACCTGAAACTGCGCGGCGTCGAAGCCCATGCCGGGCCGACGCCGATGCACCTGCGCAAGGACGCCTTGGTCGGCGCGGCAGCGGTGGTGGCGGCGGTGAATGCGGCGGCGCTGGGGCATCAACCCCACGCCTGCGGCACCGTCGGTTGCCTGCAGGCTTATCCGGGGTCACGCAACGTCATCCCCGGCGAAGTGCGCATGACCCTGGACTTCCGGCACCTGGAACCGGCGCGTTTGGACTCGATGATTGCCCAGGTGCGCCAGGTGATCGAAGACACCTGCGCCAAACACGGGTTGAGTTTCGAGATGGAACCCACGGCTGACTTTCCGCCGTTGTACTTCGACAAAGGTTGCGTCGAGGCGGTGCGTAACGCGGCGAACGCCCTGGGCCTGTCGAATATGGACATCGTCAGCGGGGCAGGGCACGACGCAATTTTCGTCGCCGAACTGGGCCCGGCGGGGATGATCTTCGTCCCGTGCGAAGGCGGCATCAGCCATAACGAAATCGAGAACGCCGCGCCGGATGATTTGGCGGCGGGGTGTGCGGTGTTGTTGCGTGCCATGGTGGCCGCTTCAGCCGCCATCGCCAGCGGCAAACTCGCCGCTTGAAATGCGGGTAAAAAATGTGGGAGGGGGCTTGCTCCCACATTTGGACTGTGCATGACGTTAAACCCAGATGGCATCCCACAGTGGGTAGTCGCCAATCCGCTCGACCAGACCCGCTCGCAATGGATTAGCCACCACATACCGGGCCATTTTTACCAAGTCATCGTCCTTTCGCAGGGCCCGGTCATGAAAGCTCTCTTGCCAGAGCCGGCCCTTGCGACCACTCACGCCATTGACGGTCCTGGTGCTTTTTGACTTCACCTGGCACATCAAGTCCGCCAGCGAGCCTTTTTTCAGTTCAAGCAACCAATGGAAATGGTCCGGCATGATCACCCATGCCAGAGAGTTGGCCAGCCCTTGGTACTGGGCTAAGCGAAATTGCCAGACCACCAGGCGACCGAGGTGGAAATGGCTGAATATCGGTACGCGTTCGTGGGTATTGGTGGTGATGAGGTAGATGCGGCCCGGCTCGCTGAAGCGGCCGATGCGCAGGCGGTGTGAAGCGGGTAGATCTGCCATTCCTTGGCCCCTCTTTAGATGTGCTTTGAGAGGCTAGATCGGTGAGCAGGAGGTTGAGGGGCAGGCTTTTGGCAGGATGTGTCTGGAAGGCCACCATCGGGGGCAAACCCCTCCCACATTGGTTCGGTGGCGCTTATACATTATGTGTCTGACACTGGATCAGTGTGGAGGGCGGCTTGAACCCGGTATTTCAGTAGCTGATTCACCACCATCGGGGGCAAGCCCCCTCCCACATTGGTTCGGTGGCGCTTATACATCATGTGTCTGACACAGGATCAGTGTGGAGGGCGGCTTGAACCCGGTATTTCAGTAGCTGATTCACCGCCATCGGGGGCAAGCCCCCTCCCAAATTGGTTCGGCGGCGCTTATACATTATGTGTCTGACACTGGATTAGTGTGGAGGGCGGCTTGAACCCGGTATTTCAGTAGCTGATTCACCCCCATCGGGGGCAAGCCCCCTCCCACATTGGTTCGGCGGCGCTTATACATCATGTGTCTGACACAGGATCAGTGTGGAGGGCGGCTTGAACCCGGTATTTCAGTAGCTGATTCACCCCCATCGGGGGCAAGCCCCCTCCCACATTGGTTCGGTGGCGCTTATACATTATGTGTCTGACACAGGATCAGTGTGGAGGGCGGCTTGAACCCGATATTTCAGTAGCTGATTCACCACCATCGGGGGCAAGCCCCCTCCCACATGCGTTTCTGCGGTGTTCATACATCGTGTGTCTGGCGCGGGACCCATGTGGGAGGGGGCTTGCCCCCGATGGCTTTATGAAGTGCGCCCCAAAAGTTGGACAGTAATTGTCTAGGCTACAGCGGAACGGGCTCTGTACTCTACAGGGCTCAGT
>NZ_JBHGZU010000028.1:1429-27034 GCF_042610415.1 Pseudomonas sp. MD330_10 | reverse complement strand
TGAACTGCGTCGTGTACTTGCTCATGAAAAAGCCCCAAGAGTTGGATAGGTGTCCAACTTTTGGGGCGCACTTCAGTCTTTCAGTCGCCGTAGATATCCGACTTGAAGTACTGCTGCGAGATTTTCTGATACTCGCCACTGGCGCGAATCCCGTCGATGGCACTGTTGAGTTCGCCGACCAACGCGGTATTGCCCTTACGCACCGCGATACCCGCGCCTTCACCCACGTATTTCGGGTCTTTGAGTTCCGGGCCGACAAAGGCGTAGCCCTTGCCCCGCGGCATCTGCAGGAAGTCGTTCAATGGGATGGTGTCGGCAAAGATCGCATCCAGGCGCCCCGCCGCCAGGTCCATGTAGATTTCTTCGTTATTGCTGTAACGCTTGACGTTGATGCCCTTGGGCTCGAACACCTCGGTGGCGTAACGGTCGGTGGTGGTGGCGCGCTGCACGCCGACGGTCTTGCCCTTGAGGCTGGCGTACTGGTCATCCACCACCGCGCCGTCCTTCATCACCAGGCGCGATGAAGTGAAGTAGTACTTGTGGGTGAAATCCACCGACTTCTTACGGTCTTCGTTAATGGTCATGGACGACAAGGCCATGTCGATTTTCTTCACTTTGAGGGAAGGAATCAGGCCATCGAACTCGCCTTCGACCCACACACACTTGACCTTCATCTGCGCACACAGGGCATTGCCGATGTCGTAGTCGAAGCCGACGATCTTGCCCTCCTCGGTCTTGGAGGCAAACGGCGGATATGCCGCTTCGATGCCAATACGCAGGGTCTTCTCGGCGGCCAGCACATGGCTGGACGCAAACAGGCTGAGGGCCAGGGCGGGGATCAGGGCGCGTTTCTTCATGGAGGTATCTCGCAAGTTGTTGTGGGTTTTGGCAAGAGTGAAGAAAAAATGCAGCATTGCTTTTGTACTTATAAATCCATACTGGACTTTTATGTACAACCCGTCAAATCCACCTCGTCGCTCCCCTCCCCTGTACTAATTTGAACGATCAGGCCCGCCGCTGCCTCAATACTCAAGGACGACCTGGAGGCAAGCGTCATGGCAGCGAACAAGCGTGAAGCGTCGGCACCATCCGATTGGGATGCACAGCTGGCCAGAAACACCGAACTGTTTTTCGAAGCCGACCGCCTGGAGCAGGCGGCCTACGACATTATCGGCACCAGCCTGGCGGATGCCGCCGCGTGGTTGCGCTTTACCGAGGCCAAGCAAGTGGCCGACGCTAAGCGCACCGAGGCATATCAGGACCTGATGCGCATTCGCCGCGCCATGGAGCAGGAACGTGCCGACCCGCGTCCGCCCAAAACCGCGGAGCAAAAAAAACCCGACGGCACATGACTGCGCGGTCGGGCAAACGAAGCGACCAGCTTCAATAACGGGGTTTGACGGCTTTCCAATCCGGCTGATAGCGCTGCATCTGTTTCACGTCATCACGCTGGCGGATACCGCAGCTCAGGTACTGATCATGCAGCTTGCCCAACTGGTCATGGTCCAGCTCAAGACCCAGGCCGGGGGCGCGGGTGAGCTGCACACAACCGTCGACAATCGGCACTTTGCCACCCTTGATCACCTCCTCGTCCGGCTCTTGCCAGGGGTAGTGGGTGTCGCAGGCGTAGTCAAGATTGGGCACTGAAGCCGCCACATGGGCCATCGCCATCAGGCTGATGCCCAGGTGCGAGTTGGAGTGCATCGACACGCCCAGGCCGAAGGTCTGGCACATCCTGGCGAGCACCTGGGTGTCACGCAGGCCGCCCCAGTAATGGTGGTCCGCAAGCACGATCTGCACACTGTTTTGCGCCACGCTGCGGCGAAACTCATCAAAGTCGGTGACCACCATGTTGGTCGCCAACGCTAACCCTGTGCGTTTGTGCAGGTCGGCCATGCCGTCGAGGCCGGGGGTCGGATCTTCGTAATACTGCAGGTCGTCCCCCAGCAACTCGGCCATGCGGATTGCCGTGTCGAGGGACCAGTTGCCATTCGGGTCGATGCGCAGCGGCACGCCTGGGAAGGCTTTTTTCAGCGCCTTGATACACGCCACTTCATGCTCGGGGTCCAGTGCACCGGCCTTGAGTTTGATGCTTTTGAAACCGTAGCTGTCGATCATGTGCCGGGCCTGGGCGACGATCTGCTGCTCATTAAGCGCCTCGCCCCAGTGGTCGGGTGCGTAGGGCGAATCGACATGCTCGGCGTATTTGAAGAACAGATAGGCACTGAAAGGGATGCGTTCGCGGATCGCCCCACCCAGCAGGTCCACCAGTGGCACATTCAAGGCATGGGCTTGCAAGTCGAGTAAGGCCACTTCGAACGCCGAATAAGCATTGCTCACGGCTTTGCTGGCGTGGGAACCCGGTGCCAGTTCGGCTCCGGGCAGGCTTGTGGGTGCATGGGCGGCCACGGTGGCCTGGACGATAGCGCGCAGGCCGTTGAGGTTGAACGGATCGAGCCCGATCAACTGCGGTTGCACCCGTTGCTGGATCGCCAGCGCCGGGGCATCGCCGTAGCTTTCGCCAAGGCCGATATAGCCGGTGTCACTCTCCACTTCGATGATCGAGCGCAGGGCAAAGGGTTCATGGATACCGCTGGCGTTAAGCAACGGCGGATCGCGAAAAGCAATCGGGGTGACGGTGACGCGGACGATTTTCAAGAGGCGGCTCCCTGTGGGCCTGGACGCAAGGCGTGATGATGGGCGGACGTGGGCGGCACACCGCCGTGCGGCGCGGTTCGGGCAAAAAACACCAGCACCGCCGCCACCAGCGAGGTCGCTGCCAGGCCATACAGCCCGCCCTCGATGGAACCAGTGGTCTGCTCAAGCAGGCCGAAGGTGGTGGGCGCAACAAAACCTCCGAGGTTGCCCACCGAATTGATCAAGGCGATCACTGCTGCCGCGATCCGCGCATCCAGATAACCCTGGGGGATGGGCCAAAACAGCGCCGAGGCGGCTTTGAATCCAATCGCGGCAAAACAGATCGCAACAAAGGCGAACACCGGCCCGCCAACGGTCGACATAAACATGCCCAGCGCCGCGATCACCAGCATCAGTGCGACCCAAGCCTGCTGGTGCTTCCACTTGCTGGCCAGGGAGGCGAAACCGTACATGGCGACGATGGAAATCAACCACGGAATCGAATTGAACAGGCCCACCTGGAAGTCCCCCAGGTTGCCCATTTTCTTGATCATGCTCGGTAGCCAAAACGTGGCGCCGTAGATGGTCAGGGCAATCGAGAAGTAGATGAAACAAAACAGCGCGATCTGTCTGTCGGCCAACAGCTTGAACATCGACGGGCGGCTGACCTGGGCGGCTTCACGGGCCTGCTGCTCATGGTCGATGGCGCTGACCAATGCGTATTTTTCTTGCGCGCTGAGCCAGGTCGCCTCGCGGGGATGGGACTGCAGCCAACACCACACAAACCCGCAGAGCACGATGGAGGCAAACCCCTCGATCAGGAACATCCACTGCCAGCCGTGCAGGCTCAGGCCCCTCACGTTCAACAGCGCACCCGACACCGGCCCGGAAATCACCGAGGCGATGGCCGAGCCGCTCAAAAATACCGCCATGGCCTTGCCACGCTCGGCGGCCGGCAGCCACTGGGTGAAGTAATAAATGATGCCGGGGAAAAAACCCGCTTCGGCGGCGCCGAGAATAAAGCGCAGCACGTAGAAACTCGTCTCGCCCTGCACAAAGGCCATGGCCATCGCGGCCGCGCCCCAGGTGAACATGATGCGCGTCAGCCAGGCCCGCGCGCCGTAGCGTTGCAACAACAGATTGGACGGCACTTCGAAAATCGCATACCCAATGAAGAACAACCCGGCCCCCAGACCGTAGGCCGCTGCGCCAATTCCCAGGTCGGTCTCCATGTGGCTGCGCACAAAGCCGATGTTGACCCGGTCGATGTAGTTGACGATAAACATCACCACGAACAGCGGCAGCACATGGCGCTTGACCTTGGCGGCCGCGCGGGCAAGCACGGCGGGGTCCGGCGGATTGTGGAAGGTATCCAAGGGCGACTCCCGATGATTGTTTTTGTAGGGACGCATTGATCATGGACGCCGGTCATTGTTCCCGTCTAATCTAACTTGGCATGGGATTGATACCGGGATTAGATCAATGTTCGAGTTGACGCAACTGCGCTGCTTTACCACGGTGGCCGCCGAGCTGAATTTCCGCCGCGCCGCCGAACGCCTGAACATGACCCAACCACCGCTGAGCCGGCAGATCCAATTGCTTGAGCATCATTTGGGCGTGGCGTTGTTTGCGCGGACTACCCGCAGCGTCACCCTGACCGCCGCCGGCCGGGCGTTTTTCATCGAAGCGCAGAACCTGCTCGAACGCGCCCAACAAGCGGCAATCACCGCGCGACGCTTCGCCGAAGGCGACATTGGCACGGTCAATATCAGCTTCGTCGGCAGCGCGGTGTATGAGTTTCTGCCCAAGGTGATTGCCGAAGCGCGGCTCAAGCAGCCCCAGGTCAAAATCGACCTGTCGGAGATGAATACCTATCAACAATACGAAGCCCTGCGCGCACGGCGCATCGACCTGGGCATCGTGCGCGCGCCGTTGCTGGAACCGGGCTACGCCACCGAATGCCTGGTGCGCGAGCCCTTTGTGCTGGCGGTACCGAGCGCGCATCGCCTGGCCCACGCCGAGTCGGTCAGCGTCCACGACCTGGATGCGCAACCCTTCCTGATGTACGCCCACGCCGCCTACCCGCCGTTCAACGAACTGCTTACCGGCCTGCTGCGCTCGGCGCGCGTCGCGCCGGACTACGTGCAATGGCTGGGCTCCTCACTGACCATCCTGGCCCTGGTCAATGCCGGCATGGGCCTGGCCCTGGTACCGCGTTGCGCCAGCAGCGTGGTGTTCAAAAACGTGGTGTTCCGCGACATTGATCTTGGCGAAGGGGCGCAGAGCGAGCTGCACCTGATCTGGCGCGAAGACAACGACAACCCAGCATTCGCAATGCTGCTGGAGGGCATCCGCAACGCCGTGCGCGAGGGTTGGGCCTGAACGCGAGGCTACCTGCACGAATACATTGACTGCCGACAGTCATCCAATCCTCTCGAATACTTGCCTGATCCTCCGAACTTTCAGGTGCTCGGATAGATAGCCCTTGCGCAGTCGACTAGAGTTCGACGATGGGCGATCTATCGCCCTCCCTATAAGAAAAACCGTACCCCTAACCGAAGATCAGCAGGTGAGCCAGCCATGGAGCTACGAATCAACCAGAAGACCTACCAGGTCGATGCCGACGCCGACACGCCGTTGCTGTGGGTGATCCGCGATGACTTGGGGCTGACCGGCACCAAGTACGGCTGCGGTCTGGCTCAATGTGGCGCCTGCTCGGTGCTGGTGGACGGCAACGTGGTGCGTGCGTGCGTGACGCCGGTGGCCGGGGTGGTGGGCCGTGAGGTCACCACCATCGAAGCGATCGAAGCCGATGAGGTCGGCAAACGCGTGGTCAGCGCCTGGGTCGAGCATCAAGTGGCGCAGTGCGGTTACTGCCAGTCCGGGCAGGTGATGGCCGCCACGGCGCTGCTCAAGCACACCCCGGCGCCCACGGTGGAGCAGATCGATGCGGCGATGGTCAACCTGTGCCGCTGCGGCACCTATAACGCCATTCACGCCGCCGTGCAGGACCTGGCCACCG
Source organism: Pseudomonas sp. MD330_10 (assembly GCF_042610415.1). Lineage (NCBI taxonomy): Bacteria > Pseudomonadati > Pseudomonadota > Gammaproteobacteria > Pseudomonadales > Pseudomonadaceae > Pseudomonas > Pseudomonas sp. MD330_10. Next base: position 21,375 of record NZ_JBHGZU010000028.1, on the reverse strand, counting down.
GGAAGGAGCACGCCTGATGAACACGCCTGAACTGATTCCCGGCCTGCCCCTCGGCGAACCGATCAACCTGTCCCGCCGGCGTTTTCTGGCCAGTACCGCCGTCGGCGCGCTGGTCATTGGTTTCGGCCTGCCGCTGGGCGCGTCCAGAGCCCAGGCCGCTGCCGGCGCAAGCGCCGAGCGCGGCACCCAGGTGCCGGCGTTTCTGGAGATTCGCCCCGACGGCAGCGTGCGCCTGCTCAGCCCGTTCATGGAAGGCGGCCAAGGCACCCATACCGCCATGGCGCAAATCGTCGGCGAAGAGCTGGACGCCGACCCCGCCACTTTCATCGTCGAAGCCGCGCCACCCGGCGACGCCTATGTGGTGATGGAAAACGGCATGCGCATCACCGGCGGCAGCATGTCGGTGCGCATGAGTTACCCGACCATGCGCCGCCTTGGCGCCCTCGCCCGCGCCATGTTGCTGCAGGCCGGCGCCGAACAGCTCGGCGTGCCGGTGGCACAGTTGACCACCCAGCCAGGCCGCGTGGTGCATGCCGCGTCCGGCCGCTCGCTGGGCTACGGCGAGTTGGCCGGCCGCGCCCTGGACATGCCGGTGCCCGACCCGGCCAGCGTCACCCTGCGCGACCCCAGCCAATTCCGCTGGATCGGCAAACCGGTCAAACGCGTGGACGCCTATGACAAGTCCACCGGCAAGGCCCAGTACAGCATCGACCTGAAAGTCGACGGTATGCTCCATGCCGCCGTGCAGCACGCGCCGCGCCTGGGCATGACGGTCGGCGGCCTGCGCAACCAGGCTCAGGTGGAGGCCATGAAGGGCGTGCATTCCGTGCATCAATTACCCGGCGCGGTGGCGGTGGTGGCCGAGCGTTGGTGGCATGCCAAGCGCGCGGTGGAAGCGATCCAAGTGGACTGGCAGGAACCGACTGCCGACTCAACGGTGCGAGCGATGCCGGCGGATTTTTCCAGCGACGCTTACCGTGATTTCCTCGCGGCCCAGCAAGGCCCGGCCCGTGACGATGAAAACGAAGGCGATGTGGCCGGCGCGCTGTCCAGCGCCAAAACCAAGGTCGAAGCGACCTACCACAACCAATATGTCAACCACGCACAACTGGAGCCGCCGTCGGCACTGGCGCGCTTCAACCCGGACGGTTCGCTGGATATCTGGCTGCCCAACCAGGCGCCGGACATGTTCCGCGCTGACATCGCCAAGCGCACCGGCCTGGCGCCCGAGCGCATCCATCTGCATTCGCCGCTGTTGGGCGGTTTCTTCGGTCGGCACTTCCTGTATGACTCGGCCAGCCCGTACCCCCAGGCCATCGCGCTGGCCAAGGCGGTGGGTCGCCCGGTTAAGTTGATCTGGAGCCGTGAGGAAGAATTCCTACGCGATGTCTTGCGCCCGGTGGCGGTGGTCAAGTTCCGCGCTGCGCTGGACGCCGACGGCCTGCCCGTGGCCATCGAAGCAGTGAGTGCCACCGAAGGCCCTACTGAAGCCATTGCCGGCAAACAGGGCGACAAACTCGACCCCACGGCGCTCGAAGGGTTGTCGGGCAAGAGTTATGCGATCCCCAACAAGCGCATCGCGCAGATCTATGTCAAAGGCCCGGCCATGCTCGGCTACTGGCGTTCGGTGGGCAATTCCCTCAACGACTTCTTCTACGAAGCGTTCCTCGACGAGCTGGCCGACAAAGGCGGCCGCGACCCGTACGACCTGCGTCTGCACCTGCTGCGTGACAATCCGCGCCTGACCACGCTGCTCAAGGCGGTGGCCGAGTTGTCCGGCGGCTGGAAGCGCGGCCCCTACACCGCCGAAGACGGCACCCGCCGCGCGCGGGGCGTGGCCATGGCTTCGCCGTTCGGCTCCCATGCGGCGGTGATCGCCGAGGTGTCGATCGACAAAGGCCAGGTCAAGGTCCATCACATCTGGGAAGCCATCGATCCGGGCAGCATCGTCAACCCGGCCATCGTCGAGGCGCAGGTCAACGGTGCCGTGGCCCTGGGCCTGTCGCAAACCTTGCTGGAAGAAGCGGTGTACGTGGACGGCAAGCCACGGGCGCGCAATTACGACCTTTACCCGATCCTGCCACCTTCGCGGATGGCCCAGGTGCATGTGAAGATCGTGGAAAGCGGCGAAAAAATGGGCGGCATCGGCGAACCACCGCTACCGGCGGTGGCGCCAGCGGTGGTCAATGCCGTGGCGCAACTGACTGGCCAGCGCGTGCGCAGCCTGCCATTGAGCCGACACACTTTCAGCTGACCGACCGAGACCGCCCATGAATAACCGATTCGCAAGAACCCTCGGCTGGTTGGCCGTGCCCTGCCTGGTCGCCGCCGGCGCGCTGGCGTGGTATGTCACCCGCCAACCTGTTACCGCGTTCGAGCAGGCGCCAGCCGCCGAATTTGACCCTGCCCTGGTCAGCCGTGGCGAGTACGTCGCGCGCCTGAGCGACTGCGTGGCCTGCCACAGCCTGCCCGGCAAGGCACCGTTCGTCGGCGGCCTGGAAATGGCCACGCCGCTGGGTAATATCCACGCCACCAACGTGACCCCGGACCCTACCCACGGCATCGGCCGTTACAGCCTCGCCGACTTCGACCGCGCGGTGCGTCACGGCGTAGCGCCGGGCGGGCGGCGGCTGTATCCGGCCATGCCCTACCCCTCCTATGCCAAGCTCAGTGACGATGATGTGCGGTCGCTGTACGCCTTCTTTATGAAGGGCGTACAACCGGCCAACCAGGCCAACCTCCCCAGCGACATCCCCTGGCCGCTGAATATGCGCTGGCCGATTGCGCTGTGGAACGGGCTGTTCGCGCCAAACACCCCCTATGCGGCCAAACCGGCCCAGGATGCGTTGTGGAACCGTGGCGCCTACATCGTCCAGGGCCCCGGCCATTGCGGCAGTTGCCACACCCCGCGCGGCCTGGCCTTCAATGAGAAAGCGCTGGACGAAGCCGGTAAGCCGTTCCTCGCCGGCGCCCTGCTCGACGGCTGGTACGCCCCCAGCCTGCGCCAGGACCCTAACACCGGTCTGGGCCGCTGGAGCGAGGCGCAGATCGTGCAGTTCCTCAAGACGGGTCGCAACCAGCACGCGGTGGTGTACGGTTCGATGACTGAAGCGTTCAACAACTCGACTCAGTTCATGAGCGACGACGACCTGGCGGCCATTGCCCGCTACCTCAAGTCACTGCCTGGCGACCCACAGCGCGACGGCGCACCGTGGGCCTACCAGACCGTGGCCGCCAACGCCCGCCCGGATGTTCCCGGAGCTCACACCTACGCCACCCGCTGCGCCTCCTGCCATGGCCTGGACGGCAAAGGCCAGCCCGATTGGATGCCGCCACTGGCGGGCGCCACTTCGGCCCTGGCCACAGAAACCGCCTCGGCCATCAACATCACCCTCAACGGCGCCCAGCGCGTAGTAGCCGCCGGCGTTCCGGACGCCTATCGCATGCCGGCCTTCCGCGAGCAACTGTCCGACCAGGACATCGCCGAAGTGCTGACCTACGTGCGTAGCACCTGGGGCAACCACGGCAGCGCGGTCGAGGCCAAGGACGTGGGCAAACTGCGCGAGCACACCGATCCGGCGAGCAGCACGCCGATCATCTTGCAGATGCGCTGATCTGCGGCGTCACACCAACGAGCGGGCAAGCTCTGCAGATGCAAAGCTTGCCCGCCAAGGCCGCAGCACTGCCGCGCCTAACGGCCTACTGCCTCATCCAGAAAACGCGCCACGCCTTTCAACGCGTATTCAGCGGCAAGCACCTGCACCTGTTCGCGCGAACCGATGAAGCGTTCCTTGCGGCTGAATACCTTGACCGCGCCGTTGAGGTGATAAGCCCAGGCAAAGCACACGGTGCCCGGTGGAATGCCGTCGATGCTGTCAGGCCCCAGCAGGCCGGTAGTGGCAACCGCCACCTGGGCAGGGCTGTCGCGTAAGGCACCCTGGGCCATTTCACGGGCCACTTCGCAGCTGGTGAGGTTGAACGTCTTGATGGTGTAGGCACTGACGCCCAATAAGCGTTGCTTGGCCTCCTCGGAATACACCACGTACCCGCACTCGATACATGCACCACTGCCCTCGACTTGGGACAGCAACGTAATGATCTTGCCGGCCGTGCACGACTCGGCGGTGGTGAGCAGCAAGCGGTGTTGTTTCAGGCAGTCAATGGTGGCTGCGGCGATGGACATGGTCTTTCCTCCTTGCAAAAGTCTTCGGCCCGCACACTGCGTGCGCTGATAGAGCTAGACGGCGTCACTCATAAGGAATCACGGAGATCTTGCCGTTGCGTTCAAGAATGGCGAAGCGGATCTGCCGCAGTTCGACGATGCCCTGGGCAGAGCGAGCGGCCTCCAATACATCCTCGGCATCCAGCCGGGCACGCTTGAGGCGTTCGGGCAGCAAACGGCCATGCTCCACCAGCACCGTTGGCCCGCCATCGAGTACCCGGGCCAACCAGGTGAACCGTTGTTTGATCAGGGACAACCCGATGTCGATGGCGATCAGTGTCGCAATCACCAACACCGCATTGGTCAGGGAAAAATCATCGCCCAACAAGGCTTGCTGGGTGGCCTCGCCGATGACCATCAGCAGCACCAGATCGAAGGTGGTGAGTTCGGCCAGGGAGCGCCGACCGGCAATTTTGAACAGCACCATCAGCACCAGGTAAATGGCGGCGGCGCGCAACACTGAATCCATGTGTACCCCTAGGGATAAATGAACTGAGAAAATTGCAGCGCCGCCCCTGCGCCCAGCGCCACTTGAGTGTCGAAACGGCCTACGCCGTCACTGCGCAGATTCAGACGCAAAACTGCCTGGCCATCTGCGTCGCTGAGTACCCACAGCTTGACCCCCTGACCCGCCGCGCTGGCCTTGAGCGGTTGTGGTTGCAGCATCTCGACGTTGAACCCTTGGAGCAACTCGCCTTCGATGCGCGCCTCAAGCGCGGTGTTGGGTTGACCGCGTAAGTGGATCACCAGCGTGTCGGATGCACCGTTACGCAGGAAGCGTTGATGCTCCACGCGCACCTGACTATCGGCACTGTGCACCTGGGCCTCACTGAGCGGCCCTTTTGAAAACAAGCCGCCCAAGGTCAACGCCACCAACAGCAGCAACCCGTACCAGCCCCAACGCTCGAAGCGCCAGACTTTGCGCTGAAGAGCCATGTCTTCGCGCACCGGGTCACGGCGACTGCACAGTTCGCCCTGAGGCTCTCCGCTCTCCATGTCGTTATCAACCTTTGCTGTGTTCGGGTGACGACGGCCCCTTGGTCACACCCCGCGGACCGGCAATGCTCCAGATAACCGCACCGACAAACGGCAGCAGGATCACCAATGCGGTCCATCCCAGCTTAGTGCGCGAGGTTTTGCTGCTGCGCCAGACGCTGTTGATGATCCACAGGTCGAGCAATACCAGAATGACGGCCACGCCTGCCCAGAAGTAAGTGGTTTGCATACGGCACCTCCTATTCAGTGATGCACATTTAGGCCCTGCACCGAGTGTAGAGGTTCACTCTAAATGCAAGCGAAGCGGCAACTAAGCGAAGCGGCATAACAGCTATCAGTTCAATATCAAAGACCACACCGACACATTAAAAACTTATACGAAGCGGCATTAAAAAGACCATTTTGTACAAGTTATTTTGAGCAACTACCGCTCATCGCCATTTTCAAAAATTCTTCAAACATTCCCGTCAGTGCCGTTATCGGAGTTAATGCCCGTTGTTGCGATGGGCACTCATATAACCAACCTTGATTAAATAGTGGAGATGCATCATGCCTACCAGCAATAAAAACCCTGGCAACTTCGCCAATGATCATGAACGCGCAGCCGAGGCCGGGCGTAAAGGCGGCCAGGCGTCCGGCGGCAACTTTGCCAACGACCGCGAAAAAGCCGCCCAAGCTGGCCGCAAAGGCGGACAGCACAGCCATGGCGGCGGCCGCACGTCGTAAGTTCGCCAGCACACGGGCGCGATACAAATGCAACTTTCGTGACGTTCTAAAGCTTGCCTATACATCAAGACTGAACAGCACGCTTAACCGATTAGCGTGCGCCAAAGGCAACTTCACTAATGAAAGCTGCATAACCTTTATAACCATGAGGTAAATGACAATGAGCACTCAGGATAAAAAAGGCCAAACAAGCGTTAACGAAGCGGGCAGCAAAGGCGGCCAACACAGTGGAGGGAACTTCAAGAACGATCCACAACGGGCCGCCGAAGCCGGCAGTAAAGGCGGCCAACACAGCGGTGGCAACTTTGCCAACGGCCGTGAAAAAGCCTCCCAAGCCGGACGTAAAGGAGGGGAACGCAGCCACGGTGGCGGGCGCAGCAGTTGAGGCGCCAATGCAGGGGAGCCACGCCGCTCCCCTGTTTTTTTCTCTAAGCCTGTGTGCTGACGCCGGGCTCTAACGGCTCAGCACGCTGCAACAGCGCGCCTGGGGTTAGTCCTCAGGACTGCTCCTCGTCTTGGCGCCCTTGGATGTCTGCACGACACGCCGCCAGGATTTCATTGGCCAGTGCCGAGTCGTCCGGGCAGGCCCGTGACATGATCAACCCACCCAGCACCTGCGCCATCAACGCAAGGTTGGCGGCACGCGCCGCCGGGTCTTGTTCTTCACCGTCGGCTTTTGCCTCGTGCATCGCGCTCAGTTGGGCCTCGATGCCGGCGGCAAAGGCAGCGCGAACCTCGTCTTCCTTGCGTGCCGCGTCACTGCATAACGCCGCCAGGGTGCACCCCGTAGCGCGCTGATCGCGGTGTTCACGCGACAAGTAGAGGTTCACGAATGCTTCGGTCGACGCCCCCGCCGTGCGGGCGGCGGACTCTGCCAGGCCGCACGCCGACGCTTGCGCCATCAGGTCGGCCTTGGATTCGAAGTGTTTGTAGAACCCACCTTGGGTAAACCCTGCCGCTGCCATCAAGTCAGCGATGCCTACACCGTCATAACCACGCTCGCGAAACAGCGCGGACGCGGTTTGCACGATGTGCGCGCGATTGGCCTGGGCCTGTTGTTTAGAGACTTTCATCGTCCACCTGAAACTTATCCGTACAGGCCGCAAGCATACATTGATGTCGACCAACATCAAAACGTTGACTTTTTAGATTTCGGTCGTAATCATTAGTGCACTTTCCATCACTGCGGCATTCCTTAGGATACTCACCATGACTTCGCTCCCCGCTGTTCTGATCACTGGCGCCTCCTCCGGCATCGGTGCTACCTATGCCAAGCGCTTCGCCCGCCGTGGCCATGACCTGGTGCTGGTGGCTCGCGACAACGCGCGCCTGGAAACACTGGCCGCGCAACTGCGCGAGGAAAACGGCGTGGCCGTGGAGGTGTTTCAGGCCGACTTGACCCAGGCCGCCGACCTCGCTGCGCTGGAAACCCGCCTGCGAGAGGACGCCCGTATCGGCATCCTGATCAATAACGCAGGCATGGCGCAGTCCGGTGGCATCGTTGACCAGAGTGCCCAGGCGCTCGACCAATTGATCACGCTGAACGTGGTGGCGCTGACGCGTCTGGCCGCCGCCGTGGCACCGCGCTTTGCGCAGACCGGTAGCGGTTCGATCATCAACCTGGGCTCGGTGGTGGGTTTTGCGCCTGAGTTCGGCATGTCGGTGTATGGCGCGACGAAGGCATTCGTCCTGTTCCTGTCCCAAGGGTTGACCGTGGAATTGGCCGCCAAGGGCGTGTACATCCAAGCCGTTCTGCCCGCCGCCACCCGCACCGAAATCTGGGAACGCGCCGGCATCGATATCAACGCACTGCCGGAAGTGATGGACGTGGATGAGCTGGTGGACGCGGCGCTGCTGGGGTTCGACCGCCGCGAGCCAGTGACCATCCCGCCGCTGCACGTCGAAGGTCGTTGGGATCAACTGGATCAGGCGCGCCAGGGGCTGCTCTCGGATATCCGCCAGGCGCGCGCCGCCGAGCGGTATCAGGCGCAGTCCTGAGCAAACGTCATTAGCCGCTCATCTCCTCCAATGGCATCGGGCCCAAGGCAGTTTTGAAAGCACTGGCCTTCAAACGCTACGGCAAAGCCCCGGATATTGGCTTTGAACAGGTGCTGAGCGGCTATGAGGGCGTGAAAAAGCCGCGGGGTGCTCAAACCCGGCGGCCAGATCGCTTCGGCCCACTGGACAAAACCCTCGCCACGTCACGCCGCGTTCATTATTCAACCTCCGGCGCCCAGCGGCGAAACAGCACGCTGGCGTTCACACCGCCAAATCCGAACCCATTCGAGAGCGCATGGGTAATTGGCAACTGTCGCGAGTTCAGGGCGACCAGATCAAGGCCGTCGGCTGCCTCATCGGGATGATTGAGATTGAGCGTGGGTGGCACCACTTGGTCGCGAAGCGCTAGCACCGTAAACACCGCTTCAATACCTCCAGCTGCGCCAAGCAGATGCCCGGTGGCGGACTTCGTCGAACTGATCGCGACACTGGCGCCGCTCCCGAAAACCGAGCGAATCGCTGCCAACTCGCCTTTGTCGCCGACCTGGGTGGAGGTTGCATGCGCGTTGATGTGCTGAACGTCGGCGGGACTCACCGCCGCCTGGCGCAGCGCCTGCTCCATGGCGCGACGTGCGCCGCTGCCGTCCTCCGGACCAGCCGTCAGGTGATACGCGTCAGCGCTGGTGCCGTAGCCGACCAACTCCGCCAGGGGCTTGGCCCCACGCCTGAGGGCATGCTCCAGTGACTCGATCACCAATAAACCGGCACCTTCGGACATGACGAAGCCATCGCGATCACGATCGAACGGTCGCGAGGCTGCCTGCGGGTGCTCGGCAAACCCCGTGGATAGCGCGCGGGCCGCTGCGAAACAGCCTAGGGTCACACGGTCTATCGCCGCCTCGGTACCGCCGCATATCGCGATATCCGCCTCACCGGCTCTGATGATTCTGGCTGCGTCGCCGATGGCCTGTACCCCTGCGGCGCAGGCGGTGACGGGAGCGCCGAGCGGGCCTTTAAAGCCGTGACGGATGGAGACGTGCCCGGCCGCCATATTGGCGAGAAAGGACGGTGCAGTGAATGGCGACAGTCGGCGAGGACCACGCGCATCGGTGGTGCGGACTGCGTCGGCAATCGCGCCGAAGCCACCCACGCCCGACGCAATGATCGTGGCCGTCCGCGCTTGGTCCGTGACCTCTGTTGGATGCCAGCCGGCCTGCTCCAGCGCTTCGTGCGCTGCCACCAATGCAAACTCGATGAAGCGATCCATCTTTTTGCGATCCTTGGCCGAGATGATGCGCTCCGGGTCGTAACCGGCGATGGCATCCTCTTCGAGAGACGGCACCTGGCCGCCTACTGCGATGCCCGTACCCTCAGTAATGTCGTCAGGCAGGTTGCGGATACCAGAACGCCCGGCCAGCAATCTCTTCCAGACTTCCTCTACTGCGCACCCCAAAGGCCCGACAATGCCGACGCCGGTGACCACGATTCGCTTTTGAGCTTCGAGATTACTCATTGAACCCTCTTCATTTTTTCAGTCGCCGCCCACGCTACAGCGATGAGGTGCACGGCGAGAGGCCGGGATGGCGCCCCATCCACTGGGTTTGCTTACTTAATTCGCTGGCTCGGTTTGACCTGCATTGTCAGGACGGATCTTGAACCAAATGGCGTACATCGCCGGCAGGAATACCAGCGTCATAACGGTGCCGACTAACGTGCCTCCGATCAGCGTGTAGGCCAGGGTGCCCCAAAACACCGAATGGGTCAGCGGGATGAATGCCAGGATCGCCGCCATCGCCGTCAGCAGCACCGGACGAGCCCGCTGCACGGTGGCTTCGATGACGGCGTGAAATGGATCCAAGCCTTCCTGAGCGTTGTGATGGATCTGCCCAATTAAAATCAGCGTGTTACGCATCAGGATGCCCGACAGCGCGATGAGACCAACCAGGGCGTTGATACCAAACGGTTGATGAAACATCAGCAGGGTCGGTACTACGCCAATCAGGCCCAACGGTGCGGTGAAAAACACCATGATCATTGCCGAGATCGAACGTACCTGAACGATGATGATCAGCAGCGTCAGGGCAATCATGATGGGTAGCAACGGCACTATCGCCTGGCCGGCCTTGCCCGACTCCTCGATTGCACCCGCTTGCTCGATCCGATAGCCGTTGGGAAGCGTGTCGATAATCGGCTGCAGTTGCTTGACGATCACACCCGACACATCAGGTGGTTGAAGGCCTTCGTCAATATCGCCGCGCACGGTGATCGTCGGGGTACGGTCACGGCGCCGGAGAATGGGGTCTTCCATACGCACATCCACCTCTGCGACCTGGGACAGAGGGATACGCTGGCCCGCCGCGCCCACCACTGTAAACCCCTCGATCCGAGCCGGATCCAGGCGGATGTCACCCGCGGCGCGCCCCACCACCTGCACTGAACGAATGTCTTCACGAACCGCTGTGATCGGCACGCCGGTCAGCAAGAACTGCAACTGCTGGGCGACTGCGCTGGAGGTCAGCCCTACCGCCTGCAAGCGATCCTGATCCAAGCGCAAATGCAAGGTCGGTGTCAGTGGGCCCCAATCGCTATTGACCGTCCTCATCAACGGGCTCGCTTGCATGACCGCTTGTACGCGCCCGGCAATCTCGCGCAGCTTGGTCGGGTCAGGCCCCATCACTCGGTAAGCGACAGGGAAAGGTGAATACGGACCGAACACAATTTGCGTCGCCCTGACACGGGCCTCTGGGGCGAGCCCTGCAGCCACAGCCTCACGCAAACGAACCTTGAGGGTTTCGCGCGCTTCCTGACTGGCCGTGAGCACCACAATCTTGGCGAACGATGGGTCCGGCAGTTCGGGTGCCATCGCCAGGAAGAAGCGCGGCGCGCCCTGGCCAATGTAGGCGGTGATGACTTTTGCCTCTTCCTGCTGTTGCAGCCAAGCCTCGACTTTTGCCGCGGTGGCACTGGTCTGTTCGATGGAGGTTCCGTAGGGCATTTGCACCTCGACCATCACCTCGGGACGGTCCGACGTCGGGAAGAACTGCTTCTTCACCAGCCCCATGCCCAGAACGGCTACAACAAACAACGTGATAACCGTGCCAGCCACCAGCCACTTGAGGGCGATGACCCGTGTCAGGACCCGGCGGAAGCGGTTGTAGCGGGGAGTATTGTAGATAGCAGCATGCCCACCCTCGACCGGCTTGATCTCTGGCAACAACTTCACGCCCAGGTAAGGGGTGAAAGTCACTGCGACAATCCAGGACGCAATCAACGCAATGCCCACGATCCAGAACATATTGCTGGTGTATTCACCGGCAGTGGACTGGGCAAAACCGTTGGGCATGAAGCCAACCGCCGTTACCAGTGTGCCGGAGAGCATCGGCGCGGCCGTATGACTCCAGGCATACGCCGAGGCCTTGATGCGGTCGTAGCCCTCCTCCATTTTCACCACCATCATTTCGATAGCAATGATCGCGTCATCTACCAGCAACCCGAGCGCCAGGATCAATGACCCGAGGGTAATACGGTCGAAGTTCTTTCCGGTGGCCGCCATCACCACAAACACGATCGCCAGTGTCAATGGCACGGCAGCGGCGACCACCACGCCCACACGCCAGCCCATGCTGAGGAAGCAAACGAGCATCACCACCAGCAGCGCGACAAAAAACTTGACCATGAACTCGCCTACGGCCGAGTCGATGTTGACGGCTTGATCGGTGACCTTGGTCAGGGTCATGCCCAGTGGCATGTGCTCATTGATTTTGCGGGTCTCGGCGTCCAGCGCCTTGCCCAGATCCAGGCCGTTCCAACCTTCACGCATGATGACCCCCAGCAGCAGGGCCTCTTCTGCGTTATTGCGCACCACAAAGGTGGCCGGGTCTTCATAACCACGCTCGACAGTCGCCACATCGGAAAGCTTGAGCGTGCGCCCCCGAGCCACAATCGGCGTATCGCGAATCTTCTCCAGCTTATCGAAGGCACCGTCCAGGCGCAGGAAGACTTGCGGCCCGTTGGTGTCGATCGAACCGGCCGGCGTCAGTACGTTCTGATCATTCAACGCGGCAAAGATGTCCTGAGGCGCAATGCCCAAAGTGGCCAACCGATCGTGGGAGAAAGACACAAAAATGCGCTCGGCCTGCTCGCCGATGATATTGACCTTCTTCACGCCCGGCACATGCAAGAGTTGCTGACGCAACGACTCCGCATCACGCACCAACAGGCGCTGCGGCTCGCCTTTGGCTTTGAGAGCGAACAGCGCGAACGTCACGTCCGAATACTCATCGTTGACCAATGGCCCGATCACACCCGCCGGTAGCTTGGTGGCCTCGTCGTCGAGTTTTTTGCGCGCCTGGTAAAACTCCTCCTGCACTTGCGACGGCGGCGTGCTGTCGAGCAGCGACACCATGGTGAAAGCGAGACCCGGCCGCGTGTAGGTTTCCGTGCGGTCGTACCATTTCAATTCCTGCAACCGCTTTTCAAGGGGCTCGGCTACCTGGTCCTGCATCTCCTGCGCGGTTGCGCCGGGCCACGCGGTAATGACTGTCAGCTGCTTGACCGTAAACGGCGGATCCTCCGCACGCCCCAGCTTGAAGAACGCCAGGGTGCCTGCCACCGCGATCAAAAAGATCAGAAATACCGTGATAGATCGCTCACGAACGGCGATCGCTGAAATATTGAAGCGGCCTTCGCTCATGGATGGCTCCCGGCAACGTTGGCTTGATCCTGCCCGGGCACTCGCACTTCTTCGCCATCGCGCAACAGATGGGCGCCTAACGCTACGATCTGCTCACCGACCTTGAGATCGCCTGCCACGCGCGCGGCATCGTCGCTCAACCCCAGCACTTGAACAGGGCGCCAAGAAACTTTTGCCGGTGAGCCGGCGATCACCCACACGCCTGTGCCTTTGCCTGGGTCATAAAGGGCCGCGATGGGCACTCGTAAAGCCTGCGCTTGCGCGGCGCCTTCTGCGATGCGCAGGGTAACCGTCGAACCTATCGGCGCATTGGTCAGCGCGCCCGCCAGCACGTACCGCGCCTCAAACGTGCGCGTGGCTTGGTCGGCAGAGTCGGAAAGCAGCCTCAGCTTCGCAGTCACTGCGTTGGCGGTATCTCCATAAAGCGTCGCTTGCGCAGTGGAACCTGGGGCAGGACGCAACGTCTCGGGCAGATGCACGATGGCTTCGCGCTGACCTGCGCGCGCCAGTCGAACCACAGGCTGCCCCGGGCTGACGACTTGCCCGGGCTCGGCGAGCGTCTCCACCACGACACCGTCGGAGTCGGCAAATAACACTGCGTAGCCTGAAGCATTGCGGGCAACGTCAGCCTGCGCTTCAGCGGCGCTAAGCTGCGCCTTTGCGGTATCTGCTGAGGCTTTGATCTGGTCATAGGCCGATGCAGAAATAGCGCCTGCGGCTACCAGGCTGCGGTATCGCGCCTCGTCATCGGCTGTCTGCTTGGCTCGGGCTTTGGCGGCGATGACCGACTCTTGCTGTGCTCGCGCCTGCAACCCGAGGTCGATAGGGTCAAGGCGCATAAGCGGCTGACCGCGTTTAACGCTCTGGCCGGTTTCGACCAACCGCTCAAGAATCTTGCCGGAAACCCGAAAGCCCAGATCGCTCTGCACGCGGGCCGCCACTACCCCTGTGAATGAGCGTGACGCCTCTGAGGCACCCTCAACCGTTCCGGGCCTTACCAGCGGAGCCTGCGTGCGCGGATCGTCAAGATTGGAGGAGTCACCACACGCCGTCAGGACGAGAGGCAACAAGCAGGCGGCAATGGGGAAAGGTCGGAGCCGGAGCATAGGTTCCCTTATTAAATAGAGAGAGCAGGAGCGCTATATTCAGACTGGTGACCATTGTTGTCAACAGTCACAAACCAAGAATCCAGCTGGACCTTAGCCGTGCAATGCCCCTTACGCGAAAGCTCTAGGTGCCCCTTCACTCAGACGGGATCGGTACAAGGCGACGTTTTGCAAGGGCTGCATGTGAGGCAGTCGAGGGTTATTTTCTAGCCATGCCTGAATTTAGCTCAGTGGCCTCAATTGACAGTTTGTGACCATAAAGTAATATGGTCACAAACATCTCGCGATTCAAGGAATCTCAATGCTCTCCCTGCGCCCCGCTGCTTTTCTGATAAGCGCCACCTTGATGACAGGCTGTGCGGTCGGCCCGGACTATCGCCGTCCAGACGCCCCGCTCCCGGACCGATACTGGGGCCAGTTTTCTGTCGGGCAGAGACCAGCGGCAACGCCTGCCAGTCTCGTCATCTGGTGGGAGAGTTTCGGGGACCCACTGCTCGCCGGCTTCGTCTCCAAGGCGCTTGAGCAGAACCTCGATCTGGCACAGGCCCAGGCGCGAGTCACGCAGGCGCGGGCCGGACTCAGCGCCGCCAATGCCGCTTTGGCGCCCTCAGCAAACATCAGCGCTCAGGCCGCACGCGCTTATCAATCCATCGAGACCCCACTCGGCCAGGTGTTGAACTCAACGCCTGGCTACGATCGGTATGGGAGTTCCTACGAGGCCGACCTCAATGCCAGTTGGGAAGTGGATATCTTTGGCGGCCTGCGACGCGGACGCGAGGCGGCGCTGGCCGAGTACCAGGCCAGCGAGGCAGGCGCCGCTGCCACACGATTGGCCATCGCCGCGCAGACCGCGGATACCTACATCACTATCCGTGGGCTGCAGGCTCGATTGGACATTGCGAATCGACAAGTCAAAACCCAGCAAGGACTGCTGGAGAAAGTCCAATTGCTCTATAGCAAAGGGCTTGCCGCCAGCTACGAGGTGCGTCAAACCGAGGGGGCGTTAGCCCAGGTCCAAGCCACGGTGCCGGTCCTGCAGGCCGGTCTGGATGCTGCCATGAACTCACTCGATGTCATGCTCGGCACGCCACCCGGTACTCACCGTACGCAACTTGCCATGGTCGGGAGCATTCCGGTGGCACCGCAGTTAAAGACCTTGGGAACCCCCGCCGATTTACTGCGGCGCAGGCCTGACCTCATCGTGGCCGAGCGCCGCCTTGCCGCCTCCAACGCACGCATCGGGGAAGCGATTGCCGAGTACTACCCGAAGTTCTCGCTGAGTGCGCTACTGGGGAGCGCGACGGCGGTGTCCGCAGGCAATCTTTTTTCCGGCGGCGCCAGTCAATCGGCTGGTGTACTGGGGCTGCGCTGGAGACTTTTCGATTTCGGCCGCATCAACGCCCAAATCGACCAAGCCAAGGGACAGGAAGCCGAAGCCCTGGCCGCTTACCGTCAATCCGTGCTGCGCGCCACCGAGGACGTCGAGAACGCGCTCTCCTCGCTGGTCAATCGGGACGCCCAAGCCACCACCCTCATGGGAGGCGAGACGTCTCTGACTCAAGCTCGCCAATCGTCATTCATTGCTTATGAGAAAGGCACGGCGAGCTTGATGGACGTCCTGCACGCTGACGAGACCTTGCTTCAAGCTTCCGACGCTCGGGCACAGGCACAGACCGAATCGACACGCGCGGCCGTCGCCACGTTCAGGGCACTGGGCGGCGGCTGGCAGCCCTCGGATACCCAACTGACGAGTAGATATCCGCTCAGCGGAAGATCCGCCACCATGAGTCGTTGATTGCAACAGCGCTGCTTGAGGGCAATCTCTCAAGGACAGGTATGTGAGGTTTATTAACGTGACCACTTCCAAAAACAGTCACATTATTGGCAAGCGGACAGGCCCAGTTGGGCAGTGTTCGCCCACAGACTAAACGTTGATATCAGCGCAAAAAGATATACAGGGTCTGGCGTAGGCTCACGGCATCAAGCTACGCAGAATAAGATTGGAGGTGAGGACCGGAGCCACCTCGACAACATCAAGGTTGTACTGCAATAGCAACGGATTGACGAAAGGCCGTAGCGCCAGGTGGATTGCATCGACTGTTTCGTCCAACGGCGTTTTACGTTCAAACTCGCCGAGCTCTCGCCCTTCACGCACAATCTGCACGACAAAGCCCCTGATCAAGGCATCGTATTGCTGAGCGCAAGGCCAGTTTTCAGACGCTGCAAAAGCAGCGATGTCGTAGAGTTTTCGCTCACTGAAGAACAAATTCACACCGGTAGCCACCAGCGTTTTCAACAAGCGTCGTAAACGCTCGGTCGGCGTGAGGCCACCAACGTTAATTTCCTGCTCCACTGCCGCGATCATTTGCGCCAGGCAATTGGCACAGATAGCTTCACCAATCGCCTGCTTGGAATCAAAAAACTTGTAGATGTACGCCTTGGAAAACCCGATCGCCTTCGCCAGATCGGAAACCGTGGTTTTGCTATAGCCGTATTGACTGAAGTGCTGGTTGGCCGCTGCGACGATCTGGTTCCGGATTTCATGATCGGCAGGACCACGGATGCTCGTAGAAGCGATGGTTGTCTTATTCATGCGGCTAGCTTACGCACCCGAAATGCGCTTGACAACGAATGACCAAATTATCCTTTTGTCACTCAGACTTGCTCCATCGATATTACACAAACCCGCCCCACTCCCAAGCTTTCCAGAACCACGGTACTGAGCTTGTCTATCTGATCAGGTGGGCGGATGGAAGCGCATGGGTTGGGTAAACCTGATGGCTGACCAGGAATAGTCCGCCATCAAAGAAAAAAGCGCCGCGGAGCACGGCGCAATGGTGGGCCAGATTCGAGAAAAAGGTGATGGCGTTGATCGACTATTCAAGAATACCTGCTGGCCTGCCACGTCCTTGATGCCTGTGCGATTAAAGTTCCTTGAAACGGTGTCGCGGCCTTCCGGGCACTGGCAAACGGATGCTGTAGATATTGCCCGCCGCCGGATAGTCCGCCTGCTCGGCCGCCGACATGCCGAACTTGGCGGTGGTGATGTACAAGGTGCGCATGTCCGGCCCGCCAAAGCAGCAACTGGTGGGGCGTGGCACCGGCATTGGCAAGGCCTGGAGCAGCACGCCATGGCGGTCGTACTGGAGCACGCAACTGCCGTTGAATTGGCAGACCCACAGGTTACCCTCGACATCCAGCGCCAGACCATCTGGCCGGCCAAGTTCAGCCGGTGTCTGGGCGAACACCAATACCTGTTCCAGGCCGTTTCCGTTCGCCGGATAACGGGCGCGATAGAGGGTACGGGCCACTGAGTCGACAAAAAACAATTCGCTGCCATCGCTCGACCACGCAAGTCCATTGGGCAGGCTGATGCCGTCCATTATGACCGAGGCGTTCAGGCCGGCGTCGTAGCGATAGAGCTTGCCCGTATTGCGGCTGTGACCTTCATCCATCAAACCGGTGATGAAGCGCCCCTGGGGGTCGCATGCACCATCATTGAAGCGATAGGACGACAGCGTAATGGCCAACTTTGAGTTGTGGGTGACCCGCAGACTTGTGCGGTCGAGGACGGCAACGCCGGCATCCTGGGTAAAAATCAGGTTGCCCTTGTCAGTCAAGGCCAGGGCGCCGATGCGCGCAGGCGACTCATACAGCCGCGTCAGGCGGCCATGTTGGTCCAGGGCATTGATCTGGCCGCCACTGATGTCGACAAACAGCAGGCACTGATGGGCTTCATCCCAGACCGGGCTTTCACCCAGATCGGCCTGGCACGCTGAAAACAGTTTGAGCTCTTCCTGAGCAGGCATATTCAATGCTCCTTAATTTGGTCCCAAAACTGGGCAACTTGTTCGGCGCTGGTGGCCTTCACGCGGGCCAGATTGACGGGGTAGTCGACACCTGGGTTTTCGACAAACCGCGTCGCCGTAAATTGCCCATTGCTGGCACGCAGGACATAACCGGAGTCCTGGCAATGCTGCGACGCCAGAAACACCACGCCAGGCGTCACCCACTCTGGCTTGAGGTTCTCCGGTTCGCCCGTCACGCCCCACATGCGGGTCTTGGCCACTGGGGATACCGCATTGACGAGGATGCCCGCATCCGTGCCTTCCATGCTCAGCGCATTCATGATGCCCAGTTGCGCCATCTTGCCGGCGGCATACGCCACCAGGCCCGGTTGGGCATATTGCTGGTACATCGCGCGGTCGGATGACGTCAGCACGACCCGTGGGGCAGCAGACTGTTTGAGATGTTTCCAGGCATGTTTGCATAACCACACGGGGGTATAGATATTGATATCCACCGCGCGGTCGATGAATGTTGTATCGGCCTCTTCAATCGCCTGATAACCGACCCAACCGGCGTTGTGAATCAAGATATCGAGTTGGCCAAACGTCTGGATGGCCGTTGCCACCAATTGCTCGCAACCCTGTTCACTGGACAAGTCGCCATGATGCCCCACCACGTTGAAACCTTTGTCCCTGAGGGTTTGCGCAGCCTCCATGGCGATGGAGCCATCGCCCCCGGCGCCCAGCTTGTCTGCGCCGATATCACTGATCACGACATTGGCACCCAGCGTGGCTAGCACCTGCGCATAACTAAAACCGAGCCCTCGGCCAGCGCCCGTTACAACTGCCGTCTTTCCTGTAAAGTTCATTGGCTGTTTCCTCTTGAGTGCCACCTCACCTTAACAATGTATATTCTCTCTGTTTAATACTAACGGCGGCCCAAGTTGATACTTGGTTCGTATCAAGTTGATGCTCAACGCGAATGAACCCTTGGCGATTATTCGCCTGGATGCCCGTCTCAAAACTTCCCCACGGCGTTCAGGCTTGCTCGACAGCACTTGCAAGCTTTGGTCCGAAGTTCAACTTACCCTGTCGAGCGCCTGTTTACAGGTAACATTGCCTCGCCCAGTCCACAGATCAGTTCAAATGAAGGACCAGAAGAAATGATCGAAACCCGCCTGCTACGTCAATTCATCGCCGTGGCTGAAGAGCTGCATTTCCACAGGGCCGCCATTCGCCTGCATATGGCCCAGCCCCCGTTGAGCCAAGCCATCCATCGACTGGAAGACAAACTGGGGTTCCGTCTGTTCACGCGCAATAAACGCGGGGTCAAGCTGACCCCCGCCGGCGGTGCGTTTCTGAACGCCGCCTACAGCACATTGAAGGAGTTGGAGCTGGGCATCGAACACGCACGCCAAGTATCCGAGGGTATTGCCGGCAAACTCACAGTGACTGCGGTGTCGATCGCCTACTATGAGTCGCTGCTCAGCACCCTGCGCCAGTTCCGCGAGACCTACCCCAAAGTCCAGTTGATCATCAAGGAGATGCCCTCTGCCAGCCAGGCCAAAGCTATTCTGTCCGGGGAAGCGGATATTGCCTTTATGCGCAAGTTGCCGATCTCGGCGGAAAACGTTGAGTCACGCCTGTTGCTCGACGAAGAGATCGTGATGGCGCTGCCCGCCCGTCACCCGAAGGCGAAGGAAGGTCCGATCGACTTGAGGGATTTCGCTGGGGAAGACTTCGTATTCACCCCCGAAGCCCTGGGCACCGGCTATCACAGCCAGTTGATCGCCTTGTGTGAGGCCGCCGGTTTTTACCCCAAGGTGGTGCAGGAGGCCGCGCAGATCCATACCTTGATCGGCTTGGTAGCCTGCGGTTTTGGCGTTGCCCTGGTGCCTGAGTCGATTGCTAACACAATCATGCGCGACAAGGTCCTGTTCCGCCGGGTCTGCCCCGTGACCGCCTCCCCCAACCCGGCCATCGGTCTGTACATGAGCTGGAACACCCACAACGAATCACCGTTGATGGACAGCTTCATTTCCATGCTGGACTTCAATGCCGCTCCCCGGGTCGAGGGGATGAGCGCCGCCCAGATCAGTTAGAGCGCCAGCGGATCGATGAAGAGCGGCTGGTCATGCGTGATTCGGAGATCAATGCTTTATGGCATCACACTCGTTACGCAAGTTGTTGTCTTGAATGTTGCCGCAGCTTTGGCCGTTGACTTTGGCATTGCAGTAAGCGCGTTGATCGTTGTCACTGATGTTGCCGCAGCTTTGACCGTTCATTTCCGCCGAGCACCTGGCCCGAAGGTCGTTGTCCCGGATATTGCCGCAGCTTTGACCGTTGACTTTGGCATTGCAGTAAGCGCGTTGATCGTTGTCACTGATGTTGCCGCAGCTTTGACCGTTCATTTCCGC
>NZ_JBHGZU010000028.1:0-1329 GCF_042610415.1 Pseudomonas sp. MD330_10 | reverse complement strand
CGAGCAACTGGCCCGAAGGTCGTTGTCCCGGATATTGCCGCAGCTTTGGCCATTGGTTTTGGCCTCGCAATAAGCGCGTTGATCGCTGTCACTGATGCTGCCGCAACTAGCATGAGCGTAGGTACTCAACATCAATAACATCGCAATGATGGCTCTCATCACTCTCTCCATGGGGTCTCAGGAAATAGCCTGACGCTGACTGATCCAAGATGATCTTGATGCTGTAACGAGCAATCAAATTGACATCATTTTTTCGGGAAGTTCCATGAGGGGATGTGACTTTCGGGCGTACAGTTTTTATGTTTTCGGCGACACCTGAATCGCCCCTGGCTTCGTAGGCATGCGGAGTGACCGCTTTTGGCCGATTCTGTTGAAAACAGTCGGCTTCGAATTCCACGCCAGAAAAGTACGCGCCTGAGATTGAAATCTGAATTTTTGGCAGAAGGTTCAGTACTCGGAGCTCACGTAGCAGCGGGCAACAGAGGTGTTTTCATACATTAATATTCGAGTGTTTTGGGAAAACTGACTTTTTCAACACAATCGGCCAGAAGCTGCCTGTCATACTGACCGCTTTTTGTTGACCGAGATAGGTCTTGACGTAAAATCGCCGCCCCGGAAAAATCAGCTGGCATAGTGAGAAGGAGCTTCGATGCAACGGGTGATGATTGTTGGTCAACCTGGGTCAGGCAAAAGCACTTTGGCGCGTGAGCTTGGTCAGCGCACAGGTTTGCCGGTCATTCATATCGACACTATTCACTGGCAGCCAGGGTGGATCGAGCGAAGTCCGGACGAGAAGACACAGCTTTGTCTCGATGTTGAGGCCCGAGATTGTTGGATATTCGAAGGCGGCCATTCAGCCACTTGGGACAACCGGCTGGCCCGTGCAGACCTTTTGATATGGATTGATCGTTCGGCGACGCTTCGATTCTTACGCGTACTGCGCAGAACCCTGCTCCAACGCGGTCAGTCTCGGCCTGACTTGCCTGAGAACTGCCCCGAACTGCTGATGAACCTGCCGGAGTTTTTTAGATTCATGTGGCGGACGAAAAAATCAGCGCGAGAAAAGATGCGGCAACTTGTTGCAACAGCACCACCAGCTTGCCGCGTGGTTTGTCTGCGTTCTAATCGGGATACCTGCAATTTTCTCGCGAGCATTGAAAATTCGAACGTCCAGACTCCGCGAGATTGATCGACGGTTGCCTGATGCGATGCGGGACTACCGTTTACGAGTGGCTGCTATTGGCCCAGAGTGTGTAAAAACACTTCCGTATCGTGGATGCCTCAGCCCAGCGCAGCCAGGCGAGTCGATTGGCCACGTATTTGCCACGA
>NZ_JBHGZU010000027.1:38896-55906 GCF_042610415.1 Pseudomonas sp. MD330_10 | reverse complement strand
ACTGAGCCCTGTAGAGTACAGAGCCCGTTCCGCTGTAGCCTAGACAATTACTGTCCAACTTTTGGGGCGCACTTCAGTGGGTCAGTCAACATTTATGCCACTGACCCACCGCTATCGGGGGCAAGCCCCCTCCCACACTGGGTCGCATTGCAATTAGAGGATCAGAAGAAGCCCAACGGGTTGATGTCGTAGCTCACCAGCAGGTTCTTGGTCTGCTGGTAGTGGTCCAGCATCATCTTGTGGTTCTCACGCCCCACACCCGACTTTTTGTAGCCGCCGAACGCCGCATGCGCCGGGTAGAGGTGGTAGCAGTTGGTCCACACACGCCCGGCCTTGATCGCCCGGCCCATGCGGTAGGCGCGGTTGATGTCGCGGGTCCACAGGCCGGCGCCGAGGCCGAATTCGCTGTCGTTAGCGATGGCCAGGGCTTCGGCTTCGTCCTTGAAGGTGGTGATGCCCACCACCGGGCCGAAGATTTCCTCCTGGAACACGCGCATCTTGTTGTGGCCCTTGAGCAGGGTCGGCTGGATGTAATAGCCGCTGGACAGGTCGCCGTTCAGGTGTTCGGCCGCGCCGCCGGTGAGCAGCTCGGCGCCCTCCTCCTGGGCGATCTTGAGGTAGGACAGGATCTTGTCGTATTGCTGCTCGGACGCCTGGGCGCCGACCATGGTTTCGGTGTCCAGCGGGTTGCCGCGCTTGATCTTGACGATCTTCTTCATCACCTCGGCCATGAACGGTTCGTAGATCGACTCCTGCACCAGCGCCCGCGACGGGCAGGTGCACACTTCGCCCTGGTTGAAAAACGCCAGCACCAGGCCCTCGGCGGCTTTCTCGATAAACTGCGGCTCGGCACGCATGATGTCTTCAAAGAAGATGTTCGGCGACTTGCCGCCCAGCTCTACGGTGGACGGGATGATGTTCTCGGCGGCCGCATGCATGATGTGCGCGCCAATCGGCGTGGAGCCAGTAAAGGCGATCTTGGCGATGCGTTTGCTGGTGGCCAGGGCCTCCCCGGCTTCGCGTCCAAAGCCCTGCACAATATTGAGCACGCCCGGCGGCAGCAGGTCATTGATCAGCTCGGCGAACACCATGATCGACAGCGGCGTCTGCTCGGCCGGCTTGAGCACGATGCAGTTCCCGGCGGCCAGGGCCGGGGCGAGTTTCCACGCGGCCATCAGCAGCGGGAAGTTCCACGGAATGATCTGCCCAACCACACCCAACGGTTCGTGGAAGTGGTAAGCGGCGGTGTGTTCATTGATCTCGGCGGCGCCGCCTTCCTGGGCGCGGATGCAGCCGGCGAAATAACGGAAATGGTCGGCGGCCAGGGGCACGTCGGCGTTGAGGGTTTCACGTACGGCCTTGCCGTTGTCCCAGGTTTCGGCCACGGCCAGCACTTCGAGGTTTTGTTCGATGCGGTCGGCGATTTTCAGCAGCACCAGGGCGCGGTCCTGGGCCGAGGTCTTGCCCCAGGCATCGGCGGCGGCGTGGGCGGCATCCAGGGCTTTATCGATGTCGGCGGCGCTGGAGCGCGGGAATTCAGCAATCGCTTGGCCGGTGACCGGCGAGGTGTTGGTGAAGTACTCGCCGCTGATCGGTGCGACGAACTCGCCGCCGATGTAATTACCATAGCGCTGCTTGAAGCTGACGATGGCGCCAGGGGTGCCAGGTTGTGCGTAGATCATAGTAAAGCCTCTGTCTGGGTCCGGGCCTGTCGGTCAACAGGCGATCACCCGATAGTAAGGTGCCCCCACCGCCGGGCGAATGCGCCGTTGGCAGGAGGGCACTGCTCATTTGGTCGTAGAACTAGTGCTTGGCCACCAGGTCCTTGGGCAACTTGAAGGTCCAGAGCATGCCGCCCTGGTTGAAGTCCTTGATGCGCTTAGCCACTTCACCGCCCCACAGCGGCACCGCGCCGCCCCACCCGGAGACCACCGAGACATACTGCTCGCCGTCCATGTCCCAGGTAATCGGTGAGCCGAGCACGCCGGAGCCGGTCTGGAATTCCCAGACTTTCTCGCCGGTCTTGGCGTTGAAGGCCTGCAGGAAACCTTCCGGCGTACCGGTGAACACCAGGTTGCCCTTGGTGGTCAGCACACCGCCCCACAGCGGCGCGAAGTTTTTGTGGCGCCAAACTTCCTTGCCGCTGACCGGGTCGATGGCGCGCAGCACGCCGATGTAGTCTTCGTTCAACGGTTTGATGGTGAACCCGGCGCCGAGGAACGCCGCGCCTTTCTTATAGGCGATGCCTTCGTTCCACATGTCCATACCCCACTCGTTGGACGGCACATAGAACAGCCCGGTGTCGCGGTTGTAAGCCATGGGCATCCAGTTTTTCGCCCCGAGGAAGGCCGGCGCAACGAACACCGACGTGCCCTTGGCTTCACTGCCCGGCGCGCCGGGGCGGCTGGCTTCGTTGTAGATCGGCCGGCCGTTCTTATCCAGGCCGGTGGCCCAGGTGATCTTGTCGACAAACGGGAAGCCGCGGATGAACTTGCCGTTGGTGCGGTCCAGCACATAGAAGAAACCGTTGCGGTCGGCCGTGGCCGCGGCTTTGATTTCCTTGCCGCCCTCGGTGTAGTTGAACGACACCAGTTCGTTCACGCCGTCATAGTCCCAACCGTCGTGCGGCGTGCTCTGGAAGTGCCATTTGATGGTGCCGTCGTCCGGGTTGAGTGCCAGGCGCGAGGACGAGTAAAGGTTGTCGCCGGGGCGCAGGTGCGAGTTCCACGGTGCCGGGTTACCGGTGCCGAACAGCAGCAGGTTGGTTTCCGGGTCGTAGTAGCCGCCCAGCCACGGCGCCGCGCCGCCGGTTTTCCACAGGTCCCCCGGCCAGGTTTTACCCGCTTCGCCGCCGGAGATGCCGTTTTCCACGGCCTTGCCGTCCTTGTACACATAGCCCATATGGCCTTCGACCGTCGGGCGGGTCCACAGCAGGTCGCCGTTTTTCGGGTCGTAGGCTTCGATCTTGCCCACCACGCCGAATTCGCCGCCGGCCACGCCGGTGATCAGCTTGCCGTTGATCACCAGCGGCGCGGCGCTGATCGAGTAGCCTTCCTTGTGGTCGGCCACGCGCTTGCTCCACACCACCTTGCCGGTGTCTTTATTCAGAGCCACCAGTTTGGCGTCCAGGGTGCCGAAGAACACCAGGTCGCCGTACAGCGCCACCCCACGGTTGATCACATCGCAGCAGGGGCGAATGTCATCCGGCAGACGCGCATCGTACTGCCAGAGTTTCTTGCCGGTGCGCGCATCCACCGCGAACACCCGCGAATAGGAACCGGTGAGGTACATCACCCCGTCCTTGACCATCGGCTGCGCCTGCTGCCCGCGCTGTTTCTCGCCGCCGAAGGAGAACGCCCAGACCGGGCGCAGGTCCTTGACGTTGTCCACATTCAGAGTGTCCAGCGGGCTGTAGCGCTGGCCTTGCACACCCAGACCGTTGGTGACGATCTGCCCGGGGTTTTTCGGGTCCTGGAGAATGTCCTGATCGCTCACGGCGGCCATGGCCTGGCCGGATAACAGGATGGCACCGAGCAACACACTCAAGGCGAAGGGTTGGCGACGTGCGGGTTGGGTCATGACGGCTACCTCTGCGGTTTTTTGTTATACCCGGGAAATTTTCCCGGTCTGGTGCCGATTCTTGGGCGCAGGGGCGTTCGTCACAATTGACCGCAGTATCGAGATTGCTAGTTCCTTAGTAGCGGGTATCCAGCCGTTGCATCTGCGCGCGCTCGTAGCGCGGGTACAGGTGGCTGACGCTGCGGGTCAGTTCGTAGCGGCTCAGGTTGATCGCAGCAAAGCGTTCGGGGATGGGGCTGCGGATCAGCTCGGCCATGTCGCTGCCGTTGGCGGCGCCGTCGCGTAGCAGTTGATCGAGCCAGCCCAGGTAATCGCGCATCTGGGCGAACGGCTGCGCATCGGCGGCCACCGGGCCGTGGCCGGGCACGATCAGGGTCCAGGGCAAGGCTTGCAGGGTGTCGAGGTCGGCCTGCCACGCCGCCAGCCCCGGGCTATGGGGCGTGGTCAGGGCGCGCTGGTAGAACACCAAGTCGCCGGTGAACAGCACCCCGGTGCGCTGGTCGAGAATGGCCAGATCGGCGCCGGTATGCCCGGTCAGCGCCAGCAAGCGCAGGTCATGCTGGCCCACGCTCAATACACCGGCTTGCAGCGCCTGGGTCGGCAATACCACTTCGGTGCCGCGCATCCAGTCGCCGACCATGCGGTAGAGGTTTTCCGCCAGGCTGTCGCCCTGCTCGTGCAGTAAGCGCGTGGTGTCGGCCAGGGCGCCGATGGGCACGTCCTTGAACGCTTGGTTGCCCAGGGCATGGTCAGGGTGATGGTGCGTGATCAGTACCTGGATCACCGGCTTGGGGGTGACTTGGGCGATGGCTTGGCGCAGCTCTTCGCCGTAGCGACGCGACGGCCCGGTGTCGATCACCACCACACCGGCCTCGGTGACGATAAAAGCGGTGTTGACGATATTGCCGCCATTGGCCTTGGCAAAGTTGCCGGTGCTGCCTTCGAGCAGCCAGGTGTCGGCGGCGATCAGCCGAGGCTTGAGGGCGTAGTCCAGGTCCGCCAGGGCCGGCAGGCTCAGGCCCAGGCATAACAAGAGAATCCAGCGCATGCCGCGCTCCTTCTGGTCAGGGGATGGCCGCGTCGAACTCATTGCCGCTGTTGTCGCGCAGCACCAGGCGAGTAGGCCCCGGTGCTTCGATGTCGAAGGCTAGATTGGGGTTCTCGCTGACCGCCGGGAACAATTCCAGCTCGGCCAGCACCTGATCGTCCTGGCCACGCAATTGCCCATGGTTGATAAAAAACTCAGGGATACCGCTGACCAGGCCGTTGTCCATCGGGTGCGCCACTTGCACGCGCACGCGGCTGAATTCGCCACGGGGGTAGCGCCCGCCGAGCACTTCGCCCAGATGCTCTTCCCAGCCCGGCTGGCTGCGCACCACACTGGGCGCGGTGCAGCCGCCGCCGGCCGCGTCGATCAGCGCCGACCCCACATGCCATATGCCGTCATCGGTAAGGACCGCGGCGCGCAACGGCGTGGCTTGCTCGATGCGGATGCGCAGCGCCAGCCACGGCAGCACCCCTTCCTTGGGCTGGAAGTCGACGATTTTCGGCAGCGGGTTCAGTTCGGCCCAGGCCAGGATTCTCACCACATGCCCCTTGAACGCCCGCGCGTCGATTTCCAGCGGCACCTGGCGCGCATCCTCGGCGAACGGCGGCGCCAGCAGCTTGACCCGCGCGTCGAACACGAACGGCGCGTCGGCCAGCAGTTGCTTGTGGTAGAAGGCCCACATCACCGAGGGCACCGGGTCGACCTCCACGGCATGGGCGGCCAGTGGCAGCCAGCAGGCCAGGATGCAGCTCAGTCGCCAGTTCATCGCCTGCTCCTATTGGTACATGTCGGGCACTTCGTAGCGCAGGCCGTAGTGGCGGTAGATCGCCTGCAAACGGCCGTCGCGGATCAGACCTTCAAGGGCTTCTTCCACCGCATAGGCCAACTGGCGATTGCTTTCGTGCACCGCCATGCCGATCTCCCAGCGTTGCCGCCCCATGTTCGGGTAGGCGTTTTCCGCCAAGGCCAGTTGCGGGTCATGGGCCTGCTGCACCTGCCAGTCGATTTCCCCGCGCATGGCCATGACCGCATCGACCTTGCCGGCGCGCATCGCCGCAAACGCCTGGGTCACACCGGGGTAATGATGGGTGCTGGCCGCGAGTTGGCCGTTGAACACCGAGGTCAGGTAGAACGATGGCACGCTGTCGACTTCGACACCGATGGGGTGTTTCTGGAACACCGCCACACTGGCGACCTTATCCAGGCGCCGGCGGTCGTAGGCCACCTGCCATTGTTCGTTCTGGTACGGGCCGAACATCACCACCTGGCCGTTTTCCAGCTCGCCTTGATCGTTGCGCCGTTGTGCGTAGTCGTGGTCGTAGGGCGCGCGCAGCATCAGGTCGGCCAGCTGATGGTGATGCAAGGGGCTGCCGCGCCAGATGTAGTCGCGCAGGTCGTCGTCGAGCTTTTCGCCGGCCGGCGCCCAGATCAACTTGAGCCGCACACCGAGCGCTTCGGCCAGGGCCTGGGCCAGTTCCACGTCGACGCCTCGGGGGGTGGCGCCGTCCTCGAAACTGTAGGGAGCAAAGTCCTTGTACACCGCCACTTTGATTTCGCCGGCGGCGATCATCTGGTCATAGCTGCGCACCTGCGCCTGCGCCGTGTGGCAGCACAGCAAGGCCAGGCCCAGCACCACGGCAAACAGGCGCATGGCATCACTCCTCGACGTGCACGCTGTCCAGGTAGGTGCGCACCGCCCACAAGGCTTCCTGGCTCAGGTAGTCGGCCATCTTCGGCATGTACACCCGGCCGTCGCGCACCGCGCCATGGCGCACGCGCTCGACAAACCATTCATCACCGGCCTCTCCCACATCCAGCATGCGCAGGTCCGGGGCGATGCCGCCGGATTTGGCTTCCAGGCCGTGGCAGGCGGCGCAGTTCTGGTTGAAGGCGGACGAGCCGATTTCCACGGCTTTGTCATGTTCGGGCGAATTGCGATAGGGGTTGACCGCCGCCCAGCCGTCCTCGTTGACCGGCACGCCGGCATCTTTGATGGAGGTCAGGCCTTTGGTTTCCACCGCTTGCGGGACCACGTTGCCATGGGCCCAGGCGGCCCCGGCACCAAGCACACCGACCAGCAGACCGGCGACGAGCAAGGCATTGTGTGTTGTTGTCATTGTTTTTGCCCTCAGGATTGCACGCAACACCTCATTGCAGAGGCTCTGGCAACCATCTTAGAAACCCCGGGGCGCGGGCCGTATGCTGCTTTGGTGGTCGCGCCCTCCTCCCTTGGTAGTAGGGCTTGTGGGGCACGCCTAAAACAGCGGCGGCGCGGGAAATCTTCCCGGCCACGGCGGGCGTTTTTCCGTATCCGGCCAGCGCCGCGCACCGCACCCTGTGCAGGTCAAAACCGACACTGGGAACTGCAACCATGACAATAAGATCGCTACCCGTCCGTTCACCCTTGAGCCTTGCCGTGCAGGCCCTGCTGCTGGCCGGCAGCCTGGGCCTGGGCACCGCCGCCCTTGCCGCCGAACCGCCACGCCAGACCCGCGCGGTCACCTGGGAAGACATCGCCAATGACCACCTGAGCACCCAGGACGTGCTGCAATACGGCATGGGCACCAACGCCCAGCGCTGGAGCCCGCTGGCCAAGGTCAACGACAAGAACGTGTTCAAACTCACCCCGGCCTGGTCCTATTCGTTCGGCGACGAAAAACAACGCGGCCAGGAATCCCAGGCCATCGTCAGCGACGGCGTGGTCTACGTCACCGGCTCCTATTCCCGTGTGTTCGCCCTCGACGCCAAGACCGGCAAACGCCTGTGGACCTACAACCACCGCCTGCCCGACAACATTCGCCCGTGCTGCGATGTGGTCAACCGCGGCGCGGCGATCTTCGGCGACAAAATCTACTTCGGCACCCTCGACGCACGGCTTATCGCCCTCGACAAAACCACCGGCAAAGTGGTGTGGAACAAGAAATTCGGCGACCACGCCGCCGGCTACACCCTTACCGGCGCGCCGGTGCTGATCAAGGACAAGGTCAGCGGCAAGGTGCTGCTGATCCACGGCAGTTCCGGCGATGAATTCGGCGTGGTCGGCCAGTTGTATGCGCGTGACCCGGACACCGGCGAAGAGGTGTGGATGCGCCCCTTCGTCGAAGGCCATATGGGCCGTCTCAACGGCAAGGACAGCACGCCGACCGGCGACGTGAAGGCGCCGTCATGGCCGGATGATCCAAGTACACCCACCGGCAAAGTCGAGGCCTGGAGCCACGGCGGCGGCGCACCTTGGCAGAGCGCGAGCTTCGATGCCGAAACCAACACGATCATCGTCGGCGCCGGCAACCCCGGCCCGTGGAATACCTGGGCGCGCACCGCCAAGGACGGCAACCCCCACGACTTCGACAGCCTCTATACGTCCGGGCAGGTCGGCGTCGACCCCAGCACCGGCGAGGTGAAATGGTTCTACCAGCACACCCCCAACGATGCCTGGGATTTTTCCGGCAACAACGAGCTGGTGCTGTTCGACTACAAAACCCAGGACGGCAAAACCGTCAAGGCCACCGGCCACGCCGACCGCAACGGTTTTTTCTACGTGGTCGACCGCAGCAACGGCAAGTTGCAGAACGCCTTCCCCTTCGTCGACAACATCACTTGGGCCAGCCATATCGACCTGAAGACCGGGCGCCCGGTGGAGAACCCAGGCCAGCGCCCAGCCAAGCCACTGCCGGGGGAAACCAAGGGCAAAGCGGTGGAAGTCTCGCCACCGTTCCTGGGCGGCAAAAACTGGAACCCCATGGCTTACAGCCAGGACACCGGCCTGTTCTACATCCCCGGCAACCAGTGGAAAGAGGATTACTGGACCGAAGAGGTCAACTACAAAAAAGGCTCGGCATACCTGGGCATGGGGTTCCGCATCAAGCGTATGTATGACGACCACGTCGGCACCCTGCGCGCGATGAACCCCACCACCGGCAAAGTGGTGTGGGAGCACAAGGAAGCTCTGCCGCTGTGGGCCGGCGTGCTGGCGACGAAAGGCAACCTGGTCTTCACCGGCACCGGCGACGGTTTCTTCAAAGCCTTCGACGCCAAAACCGGAGAGGAACTGTGGAAGTTCCAGACCGGCAGCGGCATCGTCTCGCCGCCGATCACCTGGGAACAGGAAGGCGAGCAGTACATCGGCGTTACCGTCGGCTACGGCGGCGCGGTGCCGTTGTGGGGCGGCGACATGGCCGAGTTGACCAAACCGGTGGCTCAGGGTGGGTCGTTCTGGGTGTTCAAGATCCCGAGTTGGGATAACAAGACCGCGCAAAAATAATCCCCAGGCGAGAATACCGGACCACCTTTTGCGGCAAGCGGCTCCCCAGTGGGGAGCAGGCTTGCCCTGCGCTCGGCTGCGCAGCAGTCGTAGACCTGAGCGCAGGTAGGTGCTGGAGGAATGCCAGGGCCGCTGCGCAGCCCAGCGCGGGCGGTGCGACGATTCGACAAGCCCGCTAACCAGAACAAGCTCGCTCACCACAGGATCCCCAGAGGTCGCACGATGAACTACCTGCCCTTGTTACTCCTGCTCTGCCTGCCCCTGGCGCACGCCGACGATGGCGACGACATCCCGCTCGTTATCAATGGCTGCACCATCGCCGAACACAGCCAGTGCCCCGGCGCCAACCTCAAGGGTGCCAACCTGCGCAACCAGAACCTTAGCAAAATGAACCTGGCCGGCGCTGACCTGCGCGGGGCGGATTTACGCCATGCCAACCTCGACCTGGCCAACCTGGAAAAAGCCCAATTGCAGGGCGCCAACCTGACCCGCGCCAGCCTGCAACAAAGTAACCTGCGCCTGGCCGACTTTACCGGCGCCACGTTGATGGCCGTGCAAGGCTGGGGGCTGTTCGCCCAAGGCGCGCAGTTCGAAAACGCCAACCTCAGCGCGGCCTACCTGCAATTTGCGCGGCTTTCCGGGGCGAAGATGCACAAGGTCAACCTGCGCGCGGCCGACTTGGAAATGACCTGGCTGAGTAAGGCCGACCTGCAAAGTGCCGACCTCAGCGATGCGAATTTGCAGGAAGCCAAGTTCGGTGAGAGCAACCTGGAACAGGCCACCCTCACCGGCAGTCGCCAGCACTACGCGAACTTCCAGGACGCCAATATGGAAGGCTGTACGGATTGCCCCACCACTTGGGGTCGCTAGAACACTACTGAACCTGAGAAAAGTGAGCAGGCTTGGCCTGCTCATCAGGGCGTATCAGTCGTTGCCTCTGCACGCACCCGGTTATCCAGCCACTCGCACCACTCCCATATCGATCCCCAGGTGCACCAGCTCGGCATGGGAACTGACCTGCAATTTGCTCTTGAGCAAGGTCAGGTGGTTGGACACGGTCTTGCTGCTGATACTCAGTTGTTCGGCGATCTGGCGCATCGGCGTGCCCTTGGCCAGCATCAGGAAAATCTCCAGTTCACGCGGCGTCATACCCTGCCAGCGTTGATCGCCGGGGGTGTAGGCCAGTTCGGTGGCCAGGGCCTGTTCGATATAAGCGTGACCGTCAAGGATGCGCCGCACCGCTTCGATCAACACCTCGGGGGCCGAGCTTTTGGTCAGGTAGCCCGAAGCGCCCGCGTCCAGGGCCTGGCGCACCAGGGGCAGTTCATCGTGCATGCTGAAAAACAGCACACGCAGCTGCGGCAGGCGCTGGCGCAGGCGGCGCAGGGTTTCCAGGCCGCTGATGCCGGGCAGCCCGACATCCATGATCACCAGGTTCGGCACGGCCTCCTGCACGCGTACCAGTGCGTCTTCGCCACTGGCGGCTTCACGCACGTCAATGGCGGGCAACACGGCACGTAACAGGCTGGCGTAGCCCTGGCGCACCACGGCATGGTCGTCCACCAAGAGAATATTCATGACACCTCCAACGGCATGTTCAGCGCCAGCGCCCAACCGGCGCCGGGATGGCTAAGGACGCTCAGTTCGCCGCCCAGGCAGCGCGCGCGTTCGCCCATCGAGTACAAGCCCACACCCGGACGCTGCGGCGGCTGGGCACCGCGCCCGTTATCCCGTACCCACAGGCGCAAACGCGCACCCCGACACTGCAGGCGCACCCGCACCTGGCTGGCCTCGGCGTGCCGCAGCACATTGGTCAGGGCCTCTTGCAGCAGGCGATACAGATGGGTCTTGCTGGTGCTCGATAACGCCGGTAAGTCAGGGCTGACTCGCAGCTGGCATTCGATGCCATGGCGGGTTTGCCACTGGCTTACCAGCATCGCAAATGCCTCGCCCAGCGGCAGGTGTTGCAGGGCCACCGGATACAGGTCGTGGACCAGCGCGCGAAAGCCTTGCTGAAGGTGTTCACAGTGATCCTCCAACTTCGCCACCGTGCGCGCCACCAAGGCCGGTTGGTCGCTGACCAGCCGTAGCAGGCAGGCCTGGGCACGAATACCGGCCAGGTATTGGCCGAGGTCGTCGTGCAGGGTCTGGGCCAACTGAGTGCGCTCCTGTTCCTGTACCGCCAGCAAGGTGTGGGTGAGTTGGGTGTTGTCGCGTCGGGCCTGCTCCAGGGCGTCGGTCATGCGGTTGAAGTGCAGCGCCAGTTGCCGCGCCTCCGGCGAGCCCTGGGTGCGCAGCCGCACGTTGAGCTGGCCGGCGCACACCTGTTGCAGGGCGCGCAGCAAGGCGTCCAGCACACCCATGCCCCGGCGCACCGCCCAGCGGATCGTCAACAGGCTCACCAGCAGCGCCAGCCCGCACAGGCTCAGCAACTGCTGCACGGAGTCCCAGACTTCATCGATCTCATCCCGTGGGTCGACGGCAATGGACACGCGCCGGCCATCGGCTAAGTCCAGCACCCGCGCGGTGTGCTGTGCGGGAGTCAAGACCCAGCGCCCGAGCCAGGCATCCAGCCCGGTTTGTTCGGGCGCAGGTGGGGTTTGGCCGGCGGCCAGCCAGTAGACGCGCACATGGCGCAGGCTGGCAGTCAGCTGTGGTTGCAGGCTGGCGGGGTCGCGCTCGGCGGTATCGCCCAGGTAGGCCACCACCGCCGCGGCCGATTGCAATTCGCGCTCCACGTCCGCCAAGGCTTGGTGCAGCAGCAGCGCCATACACGCGCCGGTCACCAAGGTGAAGAAGCCGCACACCCACAGGTTGATGCGCCACAGGGCCGACAGCCCAGGCCGGGCGGTGAAGACGCGCATGCTCGTGTCACTCCTGTGAATGAGGCTAGGGTGACCCATGCTAAGACCGCCGCGCGCCGGCGCGGCTACTACCTTGGTACTGCCTCAGCGCTACTTTCTGCATATTTGCAGCGGGCACGGGGCTTCCTATGCTGGCGCTACCTGTCATGGAGTGCCTTATGCGCCAGTTCGCCCCCTACGCCGTGATCTGCCTGCTGGCAATTGCCTGGGCTAGCCACGGCCAGGCCGCCGAAGCGCCCTTGCAGGTGCAGATCGGCTACCTGGGCTATCGGCCCGACCCGGGGCCAGTGCTCTCCAATGTAATCCCCGAGCCCGCCGATGCCGGTCAACGCGGTGCCGAGCTGGCGATCATCGACAGCAACAGCACCGGCGCATTTCTCAACCAGCGCTACAGCCTGACCAGCGCCAGCGTGGACAGCCCCGAAGCGCTGCTCGCCGCGGCCCAAGCCCAACACGCACAGGGCCTGCGCCTGTTCGTGGTGAATGCCCCCGCCGCCAGCCTGCGCCAGCTCAGTGCCGCCCTACCCGACAGCCTGCTGTTCAACGCCGGCAGCGCCGATGACCGCTTGCGCAGCACCGAGTGCCTGGCCAATGTGCTGCATACCCTACCCAGCCGCGCCATGCTCGCCGATGCCCTGGCGCAGTTTCTGGTGCTGCGCAAATGGCAGAAGGCGTTGCTGATTGTTGGCCCCACCGAAGACGACCAAGCCTACGCCGCTGCCCTGCGCCGCGCCGCCAAACGCTTCGGCGTGCAGCTGGTCGCGGAAAAAGCCTGGCGCTTCGATAACGACCAACGCCGCAGCGCCCAAGCCGATATGCCGCTGTTCACCCAAACCGCCGAATACGACGTGGTGCTGGTGGCCGACGAGCGCGGTGACTTCGGTGAATACGTGCCCTATCAAACCTGGTATCCGCGCCCGGTCGCCGGCACACAGGGCCTCACGCCCACCGGCTGGCACAAAACCGTGGAAACCTACGGCGCCGCCCAATTGCAAAAGCGCTTCGAAGCCCTGGCCGGACGCTGGATGAACGACCGCGATTTCGCTGCCTGGATGGCCGTGCGCAGCGTTGCCAGCGCGGTGAACAAACTGCATCAGGTCGACCCCCAGGCAATCCGTCAACTGGAGCTGAGCGAGCAGTTGCCCCTGGATGGTTTCAAGGGCCGCAAGCTCAGTTACCGCGCCTGGAACGGCCAGTTGCGCCAACCGATTCCCATCGTGCAGCCGCGCGCCCTGGTCAGCACTTCGCCCCAGGACGGCTTCCTGCACCCCACTAATGAAATGGACAGCCTGGGTTACGACCAACCCGAGGTGACCTGCCGCCTTCCCTGATCGCCCACAATAATAAGGAACTCGCCATGCGCCGCACCCTGCTCTCATGCGCCCTGCTGCTTGCCGCCGGGCATGCCATGGCCAACACCGCCTGGGTCTCCAACGAGAAAGACAACAGCCTGAGCCTGATCGACCTGAACACTCTGCAGGTCACCGACACCCTCAAGGTCGGCCAGCGCCCACGGGGCTTGCTGCTGTCCCATGACAATAAGCTGCTGTACATCTGTGCCAGCGACTCGGACCGCGTGCAGGTAATGGACGTGGCCACGCGCAAGATCATCAAGGAACTGCCCTCCGGCAAAGACCCCGAGCAGTTCGCCCTGCACCCCAATAACCGCTGGTTGTATGTGTCCAACGAGGACGATGCGCTGGTCACGGTGATCGACACCGAGACCGCCAAGGTGCTCGGCCAGATCAGCGTCGGCGTGGAACCCGAAGGCATGGCGGTGAGCCCGGACGGCAAGTGGGCGGTCAACACCAGTGAAACCACCAACATGCTGCACTGGATCGACACCAGCACCCAGACCCTGGCCGACAGCACCCTGGTGGATCAACGCCCGCGCTTTGTCGAATTCAGCCACGACGGCGCGCAGCTGTGGGCCTCGGCGGAAATCGGCGGCACCGTGACCATTCTCGATGTGGCCAGCCGCAAGGTGCTCAAGACCTTGACGTTCGCCATCAAGGGCGTGCACCCGGACAAAGTGCAGCCGGTCGGTATCAAACTCAGCGCCGACGGCAAGTATGGATTTGTCGCCCTCGGCCCGGCCAACCATGTGGCGGTGATCGACGCCAAGACCTTCGAGGTGCTCGATTATTTGTTGGTGGGCCGCCGCGTATGGCAGCTGGCGTTCACCCCGGATCAAAAACAACTGCTGGCCACCAACGGCGTAAGCGGCGATGTGTCGGTGATCGATGTAGACAGCCTGAAGGTGATCAAGTCGATCAAAGTGGGGCGCTATCCGTGGGGCGTGGTGGTCACGCCATGAACGCCCTGACCGTGCAGGACCTGAGCTTCGCCTACGGCCCGCGTCAGGCCCTGTGCGAGGTAGGTTTCAGCCTGGCGCCAGGGCGCTTTGCCGCGCTGCTGGGGCCTAACGGTGCCGGAAAATCCACCTTGATCGCGTTGCTCACGCGCCTGTATCACCTGCAACGCGGCGAGATCCACGTTGGCGGCCACTCCCTGCGCGACGCACCGCGAGCAGCCCTCAAAGAGCTGGGGGTGGTGTTCCAGCAAAGCACCCTGGACCTGGACCTGAGCGTGGAACAGAACCTGCGCTATCACGCCGCGTTGCATGGTTTGTCCCACCGGCATACCGACCTGCGCGTCGAGGCTGAGTTGGCACGCCAGGGCCTCAGCGAGCGACGCCGTGAAAAGGTCCGCGCACTCAACGGCGGGCACCGGCGCCGCGTGGAAATCGCCCGCGCCCTGCTGCATGAGCCGCGCCTGCTGTTGCTGGACGAAGCCAGCGTCGGCCTCGACCCGGCCAGCCGCCTGGGGTTGAACCAGCATGTGCGCCAGCTGTGCCGGGAGCACGATCTGAGCGTGTTGTGGACCACGCACCTGCTCGATGAAGTGCACGCCGACGACGCGCTGATGATCCTGCATCAGGGCCGGTTGGTGGCCAGCGGGCAAGTCGACGCGCTGATGCAGGAACATGACGGCGATCTGGGTCGTCTGTTCGCCGGCCTGACCCGCCCCACCGCAACCGGAGCGCCAGCATGAATGCGTATTGGCAGTGCCTGCGCGGCATCGTGCTGCGCGAATGGCTGCGGTTTGTGTTGCAGCGCACGCGGTTTCTCAGCGCCCTGGTGCGGCCGCTGTTGTGGCTGGTGGTGTTCGCCGCCGGGTTTCGCGCCGCGTTGGGCATCTCGGTGATCGAACCCTACGACACCTACATCCCTTACGAGGTGTACATCATTCCAGGGCTGGCCTGCATGATCCTGCTGTTCAACGGCATGCAAGGCTCGCTGGCGATGGTCTACGACCGGGAGATGGGCAGCATGCGCGTGTTGCTGACCAGCCCGCTGCCACGCACGTTTTTGCTGTGCAGCAAGTTGCTGGCCACGGCGTTGATTTCCCTGTTGCAGGTGTATGGGTTCCTGGCGATTGCCTGGGTCTACAGCGTGCAGCCGCCGGCCATGGGGCTGTTGCTGGCCTTGCCCGCATTGTTGCTGGTGGCGCTGATGCTCAGTGCGCTAGGGCTGTTGCTGTCCAATGGGATCCGTCAGTTGGAGAACTTCGCCGGGGTGATGAATTTCGTGATTTTCCCGCTGTTTTTCCTGTCGTCGGCGCTGTATCCGCTGTGGAAGATGCGCGATGCCAGCCAGTGGTTGTACTGGCTGTGCGCGGTCAACCCGTTCACCCACGCGGTGGAGCTGGTGCGCTTCGCCCTGTATGAACGTCTGGCCGGCCTGGCCCTGGCGATCTGTCTGGGCTTGACCGTACTGTTCACCCTGCTGGCAGTGCTGACCTTCAACCCGCAACACGCGGCGTTGCGCAAACCGGGCTGAGGCCGGCAAAACTACTACTTTGGTACTGGTTTTGCTGTCTATCGTCGCATTCCCAAGGGCGTGGGACTCACGTGTAATGGGCGCATAACGATAAGGATTGCCCCGCCATGCTGCCCGCCCGATTGCCCCTGCTGGCCCTGCTGTGCCTGCTCACCGCCCAGGCCCAGGCCGACACGCCACTGTTTTCCGCCGACGGTTATCGCATCAGCCTGTACCGCAGCCCTACGCCCGAGCATGTGTCGGGAGCGACCATCGTCGACACTCCCGCCCTGCAAGCCTTGCTCGGCCAGGTGCCCGCACCGGTGCTGATCGACGTTTACCGTCGCCAATGGCTGCAAGGCCGCTTTATCGAAGACCAACCCCACGCCAACCTGCCCGGCAGCCGTTGGCTGGCCAATACCGGCGACGGCGACCTCACGCCGGAATGGCAAGGTTATTTCGTGCGGCACCTGTACAAGTACACCGGCGGCGACCTGTCGCGCCCGCTGGTGTTCTATTGCCGCTCCGATTGCTGGCTGAGTTGGAACGCGGTAAAAC
This sequence comes from Pseudomonas sp. MD330_10, assembly GCF_042610415.1. Taxonomy (NCBI): domain Bacteria; kingdom Pseudomonadati; phylum Pseudomonadota; class Gammaproteobacteria; order Pseudomonadales; family Pseudomonadaceae; genus Pseudomonas; species Pseudomonas sp. MD330_10. Next base: position 39,775 of record NZ_JBHGZU010000027.1, on the reverse strand, counting down.
GTGCCGCCAACCTGGGCTATACCTCTGTGTATTGGTACCGCGACGGTTTGGATGCGTGGGAAGCGGCAAACCTGCCAGTGACGGCTGCGACACCCGAGCCTTTTCAATAACCACTACAAGAAGGTGAACGGCCATGTACAAAATCCTGATTGCCGACGATCACCCGCTGTTTCGCGAGGCGATCCATAACGTCATCAGCGACGGCTTCCCCGGCAGCGAAGTGATGGAAACCGCCGACCTGGACAGTGCCCTGGCCCTGACCCAGGAACACGACGACCTCGACCTGATCCTGCTCGACCTGAACATGCCGGGCATGCACGGGCTCAACGGCCTGATCAACCTGCGCAATGAGTCGCCAACCATCCCGGTGGTGATCGTTTCTGCCGAGCAGGACAAGCAGATCGTGCTGCAAGCCATCACCTATGGCGCGGTGGGGTTTATCACCAAGTCCTCGCCGCGCCTGCAAATGACCGAGGCGATCCAGCAGATTCTCAACGGCAATGTGTACCTGCCGCCGGACATCATCCGCACCCAAAAACCCGGCGCCCAGCGCCGCCTCAACGAAAACCCGGGCTTCGCCCCCGAACTGCTGCAAGCCCTGACCCGCAAACAATTGCTGGTGCTCGAACGCATGACTAAAGGCGAGTCGAACAAACAGATCGCCTACACATTGGAAATCGCCGAGACCACGGTGAAAGCCCATGTATCGGCCATCTTGCGCAAGCTCAATGTACACAACCGCGTACAGGCCATCCTCAGCGCCGGCGACATCGACTTCGGCTCCTACCTGCGCCGCTGAGCCTCCAGACAAACGCGGGGCGAAAGGTGGGAGGGAGCCTGTCCCCGATAGCAGGGGTTCAGTCAATGCATGGGCTGGCT
>NZ_JBHGZU010000027.1:0-38796 GCF_042610415.1 Pseudomonas sp. MD330_10 | reverse complement strand
GGCTGACCGGCCGCCATCGGGGGCAAGCCCCCTCCCACATCTTGATCTGTGTGGATCAGCACCGATTAAGCTCAATCCTCGCTCGTGCCTACGCCGCTGGCCTTCCAGACAAACGAAAGGCAAAAGGTGGGGGGCTTGCCCCCGATAGCAGCGGTTCAGTCAATGCATGGGCTGGCTGACCGGCCGCCATCGGGGGCAAGCCCCCTCCCACATCTTGATCTGTGTGGATCAGCACCGATTATGCTCAATCTTGGCTCATGCCTGCGACGCTGATCCTCCAGACAAACGAAAGGCAAAAGGTGGGAGGGGGCTTGCCCCCGATAGCAGTGGTTGAGTCAATGCATGAGCTGGCTGACCGGCCGCCATCGGGGTCAAGCCCCCTCCCACATCTCGATCTGTGTGGATCAGCATCGATTATGCTCAATCCTGTCTCATGCCTGCGCCGCTGACCTTCCAGACAAACGCGGGGCGAAAGGTGGGAAGGAGCTTGCCCCCGATAGCAGGGGTTCAGTCAATGCATGGGCTGGCTGACCGGCCGCCATCGGGGGCAAGCCCCCTCCCACATCTTGATCTGTGTGGATCAGCACCGATTATGCTCAATCTTGGCTCATGCCTGCGACGCTGATCCTCCAGACAAACGAAAGGCAAAAGGTGGGAGGGGGCTTGCCCCCGATAGCAGTGGTTGAGTCAATGCATGAGCTGGCTGACCGGCCGCCATCGGGGTCAAGCCCCCTCCCACATCTCGATCTGTGTGGATCAGCATCGATTATGCTCAATCCTGTCTCATGCCTGCGCCGCTGACCTTCCAGACAAACGCGGGGCGAAAGGTGGGAGGGAGCCTGTCCCCGATAGCAGGGGTTCAGTCAATGCATGGGCTGGCTGACCGGCCGCCATCGGGGGCAAGCCCCCCCCCACATCTTGATCTGTGTGGATCAGCACCGATTATGCTCAATCCTGGCTCATGCCTGCGCCGCTGGCCTTCCAGACAAACGCGGGACAAAAGGTGGGAGGGGGCTTGCCCCCGATAGCGGTGGTTCAGTCAATGCATGAGCTGGCTGACAGGCCGCCATCAGGGGCTTGCCCCCTCCTCCCCTTGCCCAGTAGATGGCTCATGGCAGTTTTCAGCTTCATCGGCCGTACCGGTTTGTGCATCAAGGTGTGCCCCTGTTCGCGGATCTGTTGCTTGAGTTCGTTGCTGTAGTTGGCGGTGATCATCAGCGCCGGTATCGGGCGACCGCGGCGGGCGTTGATGCGGGCCACGGCGTCGACGCCGTTCTGGTCATTGTCCAGGTGGTAGTCGGCGATCAGCAGGTCGGCCTCGGCGTGGTAGTTGTCCACCTGGCCGGCCAGGTCCTGTTCCGATAAGGCGGTGACCACCTGGCAGCCCCAGCCTTCGAGCAGGGTGCGCATGCCGGCGCAGATCGCCGCGTCGTTATCCAGCACCCATACCCGGGCGCCCTGTAAACGCTCCAGCATCGGTTCGCTCATGCTCGGTACGGGCAAGGTCTTGGGCGCGGTGGCGCTCAAGGGCACCTCCACGGCAAACATCGAGCCCTTGCCGGGTACGGATTTGACGCTGATGCGATGGCCCAGGATGCCGGCGATCTTTTCCACAATGGCCAGGCCCAACCCCAGCCCGCGATCCTGATCGCGACGCTGCACATCGCCGCGTTTGAACTCCTGGAAAATCTCCTCCAGGCGCTCCTCGGCGATGCCCATGCCACTGTCCCACACCTGGATCGACAAGCGCTGATGCTGGCGCCGACAGCCCAACACCACGCGGCCGCTATAGGTGTAGCGAATCGCATTGCTCAACAGGTTGCGCAGAATCCGCGCCAGCAGCTGGATATCGCTGTGCACCAACGCCGAACACCCGATGAAATGCAATTCCAGCCCTTCGCTGCGGGCCAGTTCGGTGTATTCGGCCGCCAGGTTGTCCAGCAGCTCGCTAAGGGCGAACGGCGCGATATCGGCCTTGATCACGCCGGCGTCCAGCTTGGAAATATCCACCAGGGTGCCCAGTAGGTTTTCCACGTCTTCAAGGGAATTGCTCACATTGCGCACCAGGGTTTCATTGGCCTGGGGCTCGCGACGTTCCAGCAAGGCGCCGGTGAACAGCCGCGCGGCGTTCAGCGGTTGCAGCAGGTCGTGGCTGACGGCGGCAAGGAACTTGGTCTTCGACAGGTTGGCCTGTTCGGCTTCGCGCTTGGCCTCGCGCAGACGGGTTTCCATGCGGCGGCGCTCATCGATTTCCTTGAGCAACTGGTCGTTGAGCGCGGTGAGTTCCGAGGTGCGCTGGGCGACACGCTGCTCCAGGTTCTGATAGGCCTGATGCAGGGCCTCGGCGGTGCGACGACGCTCGGTGATGTCGCGGATCAGCACGAAAATCCCCACCACTTCACCCGTGGCCAGGCGGTTGGGCACGTAGGAGCGCAGCATGTAGCGCTCCTGGTTGTTGATATTGGTTTCGGCGAATTCAAAGGTCACGCTCTCCCCCGCCAGAGCGCGCGCGACATACGCATCGAGACGCTGGCAGTGCTGCTCGCTATGGACCTCGCGCAAGCTCTGGCCGAGCATCATGCCCGGAGGCCAGCAGTACCATTGTTCGTAGACTTTATTGGTGAACTCATACACCAGGTCGGCATTCAGGTAGCCGATCAGCGCGGGAACGTGGTCGGTGATCAGGCGAATCCAGCGTTCGCTTTCCTGGGCCTTTTGCGCGGCGGCCTGCTCACGGCGCAGGGTTTCGGCGCGCAGGCGGGCATTGATCAACAAGTGGTTGCTGGCGCGCAGTTCGGCCATTGCCTGGTTCAAGGCGTCGGTGCGCTCACGAACTTGCTCGGCCAACACCACCGAGTGCTGGAACGTGGTGTACGGGTCATTGCCCTGGGACACACCGGACTCGATGCGTTCGATCAGCGCCGCATTGATCCGCGCCAGCTTGTGGTTGTCCCCCCGCAGGCGTGCCAGTTCGGCCAGCAGTTCAGTGCGGCCCAGGCGCGCGTCCTCGGGCAATGGCGACCCCGGTAAAGGTCTGGTTGATGTGCATGCCATTGAACTGTTCTCCGTAGGTGTTGAAGCCCAGCACGCGTTGGTCCTGCAGGAAACCGCCGATCTGTTCCAGGGTGTCGGCGTCTTCCAGCTCCAGGCGCCGCAGGAAACAGTCGCAGCCGATGGTCAGCAATAGGTCGCCGAGGCGCGTGTGCAGGCCGTCGAACAGGTTTTGCAGGTTTGGCAGGATCGGCCCGGGTTCCATCACGGTGAGCACGATGCCGTTTTCCACCGCGCAGTAGAAACTCAGGCTGAGGTCGTCATGCACTTGCTGGATGGCGCGCACGTAATACTGGTCGTGGATGCGCACTGCCAGCGGGTGGGCAGCGAAGATGCGGTGATCGAGGTCGGCCACCGCCACGCCAATATGCCGCGCGTATTCTTCAGCGGCAGGTTCGGCATTGAGTTCGAATACCCGGCGGGACGGGCTGTCGGCTGCGGTCACCACCAGTTTTTCCGCACGCGGCAGGATGTGGTGAGTGGTGAACACTTCAAAATCCAGCCAGGTGTTGACCAACACCACCACCGCCGCGCCGCTGTGAAACGCGCCGTTGAAATACACATGGGTGTGGGTCAGGAAGTTGTCGTCACCAGCCGAGCCGCCGAAGTGCGGGATATCCCCCAGGGCCGCGCTGAGGGCAGCGAGCACCATTTCTTCGCGGCTGGACAGACCATCGAGCAAGGTCAGGGCAAAGGTGTTGCCTTTGATCGGCGCCAGGGTGTTGCTGCGGCAACCGCCCACCAGGCGTTCGACCATATGTTGGGCATCGATCAGGCTGAAGTGCTCGACCTGGTCGATCAGTTCAGTGGCAATGGAAAAGTGCGCATGGTTAAAGCCCATCGCGGTCACGCAATTGCGCCCGTAGCCCTGGGGCGTGATCTCGCCGGCGCTGGTGCAACCGACCACGCGCACACTGCCGAAGCAGTGCTGCAAGGCATTGCCCAGGGCCTGCAAATCGTAGGAGGCCGAGCAGAAAAACAGCACAAAACCCAGATACGGATGCAGCAGCTGTCGCGCCAACTCTTCGGCGGCCTGCCCGGCGTCGGTTGCCTGGGACATGGCGCTCACTACGCCTTCGTGGTTGTGCATCGTCGACTCTCCCCTCAGAGGCTTGAGTGTACGAAGGCAGAGGCTGCGGCCCTATGCTACTTGGGTACTGGGTGGGGGATGCGATGGGATGAAAGTGCGCAAACGCACAGAGGATTCAAATGTGGCAGGGGGCTTGCCCCCTCCCACATTGCAATTGCATTTCAAGTTCAGCGTAAAGCGTTCAAAAGCATTCCCGCTGCAACCGCGACACACAGGCTGGCGAACCCCACCTGCAAGGTGCGTGCGGCAATCACCGAGCATAGCCGCCGGCCGATCAGCATGCCGACGATGCTCGCGGCGATAAACACCCAGCCCACGGCGTCTATACGGACGCCGGCATGGAACGCGCCGACCACGCCGATCAGCGAGATCAGACTGATCACCATCAATGATGTGGCGACGATGCCGCGCATCTGCACGTCGGTGAGTTGCTTGAACGCCGGCACGATCAGAAAGCCGCCGCCGACGCCGAGCAAGCCCGACACCGCACCGGTGATGGCGCCCAGCGCAGCCAGGGTGGCCGTGCATTTGGCGGTCCAGGCCAGGCGCCCGGTCTGCTGGTTGAGCATGCAGTTTTTCTGGCCCCAGGAGGCGGCGCCATGGTCGCTCGGCCCGGCCTGGTTTTTTTCCCGTTGCAGCATGCGCCAGGCCACCAGCACCATCAACGCGCTGAACAGGCCCTTGAGCAACGCTTCGGGCATCTGGTGAGCGACGAACACCCCCAGCGGTGAAAACAGCGCGCCGAGCAAGGCGATCAGCAAGGCGGCGCGATAGCGCACCAGGCCATGGCGCAAACCGTCTATCGCCCCCACTGCCGCCGCCGCGCCCACCGCGAGCAACGACACCGGCGCGGCCTGGGTCATGCTCAAGCCCAGGCCCAACACCAACGCGGGCACGCCGAGGATGCCGCCGCCCGCGCCGGTCAGGCCCATGACCAGGCCCATCAACACCCCCAACACACTGGCCAGTAGCATTCAGTCCACCTTGCTCAGACGGGTCAGCCACTCGCGGCCCTTGAGCATGCCGTTCCAGTAGAACCACGGCAGCAAGGTCGCCTTGAGCCACCACATGGAGCGGCGCGCTTGGGTCGGGTCGAGGGCGAAGGTCGGCAGCAATTTGCCGCCGTAGCCGAACTCAGCCAGCACCACTTTGCCCTTCTCCACCGTCAGCGGGCAGGAGCCATAACCGTCGTACTTGAGCGGCAACGGCGCCTGCTTGCGCAGGGCCAGCAGGTTTTCGGCTACCACCACGATCTGCTTGCGCACGGCAGCAGCGGTCTTGGCGTTGCTGGTGCCGCACACATCGCCCAGGCCAAAAATAGGCGCATAGCGCTGATGCTGCAGGCTGTGCGGGTGCACATCGCACCAGCCGGCAGCGTCGGCCAGCGGGCTGTGGCGGATAAATTCCGGGGCCAGTTGCGGCGGCACCACGTGCAGCAGGTCGAAGGTTTTTTCCACAAGCGTGACGTTGCCCTCGGCATCGTTGACCTCGAACCAGGCTTTGCGCGCCGGGCCGTCGACCTTCACCAGGTTGGCATTGAAGGCCAGGCGCGCGTTGTATTTCTCCACGTATTTCATCAACGGCGGCACGAAGGTCGCCACGCCGAACAGCGCCGCGCCGGCCAGGTTGAATTCCACGCCGATGTTTTGCAAATGGCCCTGCTTGAGCCAGTGGTCGCACGACAGATACATAGCCTTCTGGGGCGCGCCGGCGCATTTGATCGGCATGGCCGGCTGGGTGAACAGTGCCTTGCCGGCCTTGAGTTGCTTGACTTGCTGCCAGGTATAAGCGGCGTGCTCGTAGCTGTAGTTGGAAGTCACGCCGTGTTGGCCGAGGGTGTCCTGCAAGCCTTCGATTTTCTCCCAGGCCAGGCGCAGGCCGGGGCAGACAATGAGGTTGTTCCAGGTCACGCGCTGGCCGTTGTCGAGCACCAGGCTCTGGCTGTCCGGCAGCACCTCGGTGACGGCGGCCTGCACCCAGGTCACGCCATTGGGCAGCACATCGGCCAAAGGGCGGCGGGTCTTTTTCAGGTCGTAGGCACCGCCGCCCACCAGAGTCCAGGCCGGTTGGTAGCAGTGGTAGTCGCTGGGTTCGATCAGGGTGATGTTCAGGTCGGGGTCGCGCTTGAGCAGGCTGGCCAGCAAGCCAATGCCTGCCGAACCGCCGCCGATGACAACGATGTCGCCACTGATGGTCTGGCCCCAGTGTTGGTCGGTCATGGTCTATCGCCTTTTTTGTCAATGCACACAAGGGTCGCTGCCGGATGGCGTCACGCCCAGCTTTTTATGACCGCGCCGCAGTAAAGGCCGGACAGGGTCTTCATCACTTGGATCACTTCGTGGCTGGCCAGTCCGTAGAAAATGTATTTGCCTTCGCGACGGGTGGCCACCAGCCCTTCGTCGCGCAGGATGCCAAGCTGTTGCGACAGCGTCGGCTGGCGCACGCCGGTCATGGTTTCCAGCTCGCCCACATTGCGTTCGCCCTGGGTCAACTGGCACAGGATCAACAGGCGGTCTTCGTTGGCCAACGCCTTGAGCAAGGCACAGGCCTTGGACGCGGAAGCACGCAGTTGGGCGACTTCGCCCTCACTCAAGGTAGATTCCATTTGCTTCGGGTCCTGTGTGTCACTTAATCTGAAAACATTATGTGTAAACATAAAGTGATTGTAATCACTTTTTTCCAGCATCAGGGGCTACCGCCATGCCAGCGTTGATTCAATCCTTTCTGGACGAGGCGTCGTCGACCTACACCTACGTGGTCTACGAAGCGGACGGCGGCCCCTGTGCCATCGTCGATTCGGTGCTCAACTACGATCCGGCTTCCGGTCGCACCGACACCGCCCAGGCTGACAAGGTGATCGCATTCGTGCACGAGCACGGGTTGCAGGTGCAGTGGTTGCTGGAAACCCATGCCCACGCCGACCACCTGTCCGCCGCGCCGTACCTGCGCCGTACGCTGGGCGGCAAGATCGCCATCGGCCAGTGCATCAGCCAGGTGCAAAACGTGTTTAAAAACCTGTTTAACCTGGAGCCGGAATTTCGCGTCGACGGTTCGCAGTTCGATCATTTGTTCGCGCCGGACGAAATCTTCCACATCGGCCGTTTGAAAGCCCAGGCGTTGCATGTGCCCGGGCATACCCCGGCAGACATGGCCTACCTGATCGACGGCAAGCTGATCCTGGTGGGCGACACGCTGTTCATGCCGGATGTGGGCACCGCCCGCTGCGACTTCCCCGGCGGCGATGCGCATCAGTTGTACGCGTCGATGCGCAAGTTATTGGCCTTCCCCCTGGAAACCCAGTTGTACGTGTGCCACGACTACCCGCCCCAGGGGCGCGAGGCGAAATGCCTGACCACGGTGGCCGAACAGCGCGCAAGCAATATTCATGTGCATGACGGTGTGGATGAAGCGGCGTTCGTGGCGATGCGCACCCAACGCGACGCCGGGTTAGGAATGCCGACGCTGCTGCTGCCGGCGATTCAGGTGAACGTACGCGCGGGGAATATGCCGCCGGCGGAAGACAACGGCGTGGTGTATTTGAAGATCCCGCTCAACCAGCTCTGAAGCGCCTAATCGAAATAAGAACCCTTGCCACGGGTAATGCCGCACCATAACTCGTCGACTTGCTTGAACCCCCACTCTTCAGCCAAGGCACGGCCGACGATCTTGTCCGGTTGCTTGGCGAGGTTGACCACCGTCTGAGTCACCGGCAGCCCGGAACGCGCGGAGAAGAACACCTTGACCACGGGGGTCAGCAATGACAGTGGGTTTTGTTCGAGGACCACCGCGATGCGGCCACTTTCCAGGCGCACCAAAGCGCCGACGGGGTAAATACCCACGCAACGCACGAACGCCTGGAACACCCGTTCATCAAAATGGCCTTTCCATTCCGCCATTTTCTGAATCGCTTCGGCAGGCCCCCAAGCGTGCTTGTAAGGGCGCTCCGAAGTCACGGCATCGTATACGTCACACACCGCGCCCATTTGTGCCAACAAACTGATCTGGTCCTGCACCAGGCCATGGGGATAGCCACTGCCGTCGCATTTTTCATGGTGGTGCAGGCAGACATCCAACACCAGGGCGCTGATCCGCGGCGACTGCCGTAACAAATCGGTGCCCAGCACCGGGTGTTTGCGTACCACGCCAAACTCACCGTCGGTCAAGGCCCCCGGCTTGTTCAGGATAGGTTCGGGAACGGCCATCTTGCCCACGTCATGAAACAACCCCGCCAGGCCCGCCTCCTGCACCAACGGCGGCGCCAGGTCCAACTGGCGCGCCAGGGCGATCATCAAACCGGAGACCGCCACCGAGTGCATGTAGGTATATTCGTTTGCCGTCTTCAGCCGTGCCAGGCTGATCAAGGCATGGGGATGGCGCAGGATGGATTGGGAGATCTCGTCCACCAGCGCGGCCGCCTGGGTCGGCTCCACTGCCCGCCCCATGCGCAGGTCACCGAACATTTCGATCACTGCGCGTTTGGCCACCGCGCACAGTTTGACCGCTCGGGCCACTTCAGCCTTGATGTCGGCCGGCTCAGCCACCACCAGTCGCGACGGCGCCGCGAGTGGTTGCACCGTTTGCTCCGGGCTGGGCGCGATGCTGAGGCTGATATCGCAGCCCTTTTGAGTATCGATCCACACGGCGCGCACCGGAGCATCGCGCAAACGCTGCACGTCCTCAGCGTGGCTCAGCAGAAAGCTGGTTTTCCAAAAGCCATGATCAATCCAGGCGCCGTCGAGTTTATGGACATACATTCCCTGAACGACTTGCGATGCAGAAATGCACTTCAACATCTCCCCCCCTCACGACCGCGATCCTGCGGTCAAGCCACGGAGAATTTCCCAACGATCTGCTTGAGGTCTATCGCCAATCTGGACAGCTCATGACTGGCCGTAGACGTCTGGCTCGCCGCCGAAGAACTCTGGATAGACAAATCGCGAATGCTGATCAGGTTCTGGTCAACGGAACGCGCTACATGAGCCTGCTCTTCGGAAGCGGCCGCAATCAACAGATTTCTTTCATTGATATCGCCAATCGCCTCGGTAATCTGCGTCAGCGCCACGCCGGCTTCGTGGGCAATCTTCAAGGAGTCCACAGCTTCGCTGCGGTTCAAGCCCATGGACGCCACCGCCTCGCTGGAGCAGACCTGGATTTTCGCAATCATTTGCTCGATTTCCTGGGTCGAGGTCTGCGTGCGATGAGCCAGCGCGCGGACTTCATCGGCGACCACGGCAAAGCCGCGCCCTTGCTCACCGGCCCGCGCGGCCTCAATGGCGGCGTTCAATGCCAGCAAATTGGTCTGCTCCGCGATCGAGCGGATCACCTCGACCACCTTGGCAATGTCCTGGGCCTGCTTGGCCAAGCCCTCGACCTCCAGCCCGGTCTGCTGGACCGTAGCGCTAAGTTTTTCGATCGAGGCAATAGTTTGTGTGACCCGTTCCTGGCCCACCGACGCCGATCGCTGGGAGTCCTGAGTCGACTGTGAGGCCGAAATGGCATTTCTGGCCACTTCCTCGACTGCCGCAGTCATCTGATTGACCGCCGTGGCGGCCTGGTCGGTTTCCAGGCTTTGGCGTTCGATACCGGCGCTGGACTCGCGCGTGATGGAACTCATCTCTTCCGCCGCCGACGCCAGTTGCCCGGATGCTTCGGAAATATGCTGCAGCGTGGCTTTAAGGTTCATCTGCATGGCGGCGGTGGACCGTTGCAACTCGGTCAGCTCGTCATTGCCATTGACAGCAATGGCCACGCGTAAATCGCCGTCGGCAATCTTGCCGGTCGATACCAACAACTCCCGCACGGGAACAACGATGCTGCGGGTAAACAGGCGAGCGACCACGATGGCAAGCAGCACTGAGCCGCCCATCAATACCCACGTGAACATCCGCGCCGCGTCATGCTCGCTGGACGCCACGTTTACAGCGGCGGTCGAGCCACGCCCATTCAATGCGATCAACTCGCTGATGGAACGTTGAACTTCAAGCGCGATAGGCCCGTTGACTTCCCGCAAGTATGTCGACATCTGTTCGGCCGACATTGTCGAAGCCTCTCCCACAAACTCATCCATTCTCTGGCTGTAATTCTTGATGCTGGCCAATACCTGGTTGTACGTGACTTGTTCCTCGGGGCTCGATACCAACGGCGCATAACGAGCAGCAACATCAAGGACCTCGGTGCGCACGGCTTTGAGCTTTTCGAGAGATGCCGGGTCCTGGCGGGGTATTTCCATGGCGTAACGGCGTAAATCCAGGCGTAGTTTGTAGAACGCCGAATCGATCTCGCCTGCCAGGCGAATACTGGGCAACCAATTGGTTTCTATTTCAACAGTCGATGAATAAACCTTATCGACTTTAACTAGCGTCATTGCTCCCTGAATTAACAACAGAACACACACCACCCCAAAACAAAGTGTGGTACGAACGTTCAACTTCCAGGCTCTCATGTACATCGCGGTATACCCCTTGTACCGGGCCGCGAACATCCCGGCCTCATGGGGCTAATGTGTTTAATCGGATGTGAAAAATACGTGACTGCTCACGCAATTTTTCATTAATGGAAAATAAAAAAGACGCCGATTATTACCGAGCGAACTATCGGTGCCTCTCAGGTTTAGTGACCGCACCGATCAAACCATCAACCCACCTGGCGGCAATGGCAACGCAGTCTTGTAGCGCACCTGCTTGAGCGCAAAGCTGGAGCGGATATTCGCCACGCCCGGCACTTTGGTCAGAAAGTCCATCATGAAGCGTTCCAGCGCCTGGATCGTCGGCACCAGCACGCGAATCAGGTAGTCGGGGTCGCCGGCCATCAGGTAGCACTCCATCACCTCGGGGCGATCGGCAATGGCGCTCTCGAACTGTTGCAGGGCCAGTTCGTTCTGCTTTTCCAGACTGACGTGAATGAACACATTGACGTGCAAGCCCAGCAGATCGGCGTCCAACAGGGTGACCTGCTCGCGGATCAGGCCCAGTTCTTCCATGGCCTTGACCCGGTTGAAACACGGGGTGGGCGACAGGTTGACCGAGCGCGCCAGGTCGGCGTTGGTGATGCGCGCATTCTCTTGAAGGGCGTTGAGAATGCCGATATCGGTACGGTCCAGTTTGCGCATGAGACAAAATCACCTGTTTATTATGTTTATGCAGTTTTTTTATCCGCAAATGGTCCCGAGCGCAACGAAACACAGATAAATATTCTTCTACGCCCCGCCTATGATTGTTGTAGGACAAGATTTCTCCTACCCGGAGACGGATTGTCAGCTAGCGCGCCCACTACAAGAAATTCACAAGATAGAGCGTAGAAAGCCATGACCCAGCAGTACGAACCACTGCGCCTGCACGTTCCCGAACCCTCGGGCCGCCCAGGCTGCAAGACCGATTTCACCTACCTGCGCCTGACCGACGCCGGCCTGGTGCGCAAACCCGCCATCGATGTAGAACCCGCCGACACCGCCGACCTGGCCAAGGGCCTGATCCGCGTGCTCGATGACCAGGGCCAGGCCCTGGGGCCGTGGGCCGAAGGGGTTCCCGTGGAGGTTCTGCGCAAGGGCATGCGCGCCATGCTCAAGACGCGGATCTTCGACAACCGCATGGTGGTCGCCCAGCGTCAGAAAAAAATGTCGTTCTACATGCAGAGCCTTGGCGAAGAAGCCATCGGCAGCGCCCAGGCCCTGGCCTTGAACATCGACGACATGTGTTTCCCCACCTACCGCCAGCAAAGCATCCTGATGGCCCGCGAAGTGCCGCTGGTGGACCTGATCTGCCAGTTGCTGTCCAACGAGCGCGACCCCCTAAAAGGCCGTCAGTTGCCGATCATGTACTCGGTCAAAGACGCTGGGTTCTTTACTATTTCCGGCAACCTCGCCACCCAATTCGTACAGGGTGTGGGCTGGGGCATGGCCTCGGCGATCAAGGGCGATACCAAGATCGCCTCGGCCTGGATCGGCGACGGCGCCACCGCCGAATCGGACTTCCACACCGCCCTCACCTTCGCCCACGTCTACCGCGCGCCGGTGATTCTCAACGTGGTCAACAACCAGTGGGCCATCTCCACCTTCCAGGCCATCGCCGGCGGTGAAGCCACTACTTTCGCCGGACGCGGCGTCGGTTGCGGCATTGCCTCCCTGCGTGTGGACGGCAACGACTTCATCGCGGTGTACGCCGCTTCCGCCTGGGCCGCCGAACGTGCGCGCCGCAACCTCGGCCCGACCTTGATCGAATGGGTCACCTACCGCGCCGGCCCCCACTCCACTTCGGACGATCCGTCCAAGTACCGCCCCGCCGACGACTGGAGCCACTTCCCGCTGGGCGACCCGATTGCCCGTCTCAAACAGCACCTGATCAAGATTGGCCAGTGGTCCGAAGAGGAACACGCGGCGGTCAGTGCCGAACTGGAAGCGGAAGTCATCGCCGCACAAAAACAAGCCGAGCAGTACGGCACTCTGGCCGGTGGCCAGATTCCAAGCGCCGCGACCATGTTCGAAGACGTCTACAAAGAGATGCCGGAGCACTTGAAGCGCCAGCGTCAGGAGTTGGGGATCTGACATGAACGATCACAACAACAGCATCGAACTGGAAACCGCCATGACCACCACCACCATGACCATGATCCAGGCCCTGCGCTCGGCCATGGATGTGATGCTCGAACGGGACGACAACGTCGTGGTGTTCGGCCAGGACGTCGGCTACTTCGGCGGCGTGTTCCGTTGCACCGAAGGCTTGCAGAGCAAGTACGGCACCTCGCGGGTGTTCGACGCGCCGATCTCCGAAAGCGGCATCGTTGGCGTGGCGGTAGGCATGGGCGCCTATGGCTTGCGCCCGGTGGCGGAAATCCAGTTCGCCGACTACGTGTACCCGGCCACCGACCAGATCATCTCCGAAGCCGCGCGCCTGCGTTATCGCTCGGCCGGCCAGTTCACCGCGCCGCTGACCATGCGCATGCCCTGCGGCGGCGGCATCTATGGCGGCCAGACCCACAGCCAAAGTATCGAAGCAGTGTTCACCCAGGTCTGCGGCCTGCGCACGGTGATGCCGTCCAACCCGTATGACGCCAAGGGCCTACTGATCGCCTCCATCGAAAACGATGACCCGGTGATCTTTCTCGAACCCAAGCGCCTGTACAACGGCCCGTTCGATGGCCATCACGACCGCCCTGTCACCCCCTGGTCGAAACACCCGCAAGCCCAAGTACCGGACGGTTACTACACCGTGCCCCTGGACGTGGCCGCCATTGTGCGCCCGGGCTCGGCCGTCACCGTGCTGACCTACGGCACCACCGTGTATGTGTCGCAAGTCGCCGCCGAAGAAACCGGCATCGATGCCGAAGTCATCGACCTGCGCAGCCTGTGGCCGCTGGACCTGGAAACCATCGTCAAGTCGGTGAAAAAGACCGGCCGTTGCGTGGTGGTGCATGAAGCCACGCGCACCTGCGGCTTTGGCGCCGAGCTGGTAGCGCTGGTGCAGGAGCATTGCTTCCACCACCTGGAAGCGCCGATCGAACGCGTCACCGGGTGGGACACCCCCTACCCGCACGCGCAAGAGTGGGCGTATTTCCCAGGGCCGTCCCGTGTGGGCGCGGCGCTGCAACGGGTCATGGAGGTCTGAATGGGCACGCACGTTATCAAGATGCCGGACATTGGCGAAGGCATTGCGGAAGTTGAACTGTCGGTCTGGCATGTGAAGGTCGGCGACATGGTCGTCGAAGACCAGGTGCTGGCGGACGTGATGACCGACAAGGCGATGGTGGACATTCCCTCGCCGGTCCACGGCAAGGTCATTGCTCTCGGCGGCGAGCCAGGCGAAGTCATGGCCGTGGGCAGTGTGTTGATCAGCATCGAAGTGGAAGGCGCGGGCAATGCCAAGGATGTGCCGGCGGTTGCCGAACCGGTGAAGGCCGCACCTGCGGTGGAAGCCAAACCCGCGCCGGTTGAAAGCAAACCCGCGCCAACCAAGGCTGCGACGCAAGCCCCGGTGGCCCGCGAAGCTGACGAACGCCCCCTGGCCTCCCCCGCCGTGCGCAAGCATGCGCTGGATGCCGGCATCCAACTGCGCCTGGTTCAGGGCTCTGG
The DNA here is from genome assembly GCF_042610415.1 of Pseudomonas sp. MD330_10. NCBI lineage: Bacteria > Pseudomonadati > Pseudomonadota > Gammaproteobacteria > Pseudomonadales > Pseudomonadaceae > Pseudomonas > Pseudomonas sp. MD330_10. The sequence goes on along the minus strand of NZ_JBHGZU010000027.1, from coordinate 24,592 downwards.
CCCAGCGGGCCGTATTTTGCACGAAGATCTGGACGCTTACTTGCTCCAGCGTCCGACGCAAAATAAGACCACTGCCAGCCCTTACGCCGAACGCCACGACGAAGAAAAAATCCCGGTAATTGGCATGCGCCGCAAGATCGCCCAGCGCATGCAGGACGCCACCCGGCGCGCCGCGCATTTCAGCTATGTGGAAGAAATCGACGTCACTGCGCTGGACGAACTGCGCGTGCACCTCAACGAAAAACACGGTGCCACTCGGGGAAAACTGACCCTGCTGCCGTTTATCGTGCGGGCCATGGTCGTGGCGCTGCGGGACTTCCCGCAGATCAACGCACGCTACGACGACGAAGCCCAGGTCATCACCCGCCTCGGCGCGGTGCATGTGGGCGTCGCCACCCAGAGCGACGTGGGTTTGATGGTGCCGGTGGTGCGGCATGCCGAAGCGCGCAACCTGTGGGGCACCGCCGAAGAAATCACGCGCCTGGCCACGGCCGCACGCAATGGCAAGGCCAGCCGTGAGGAATTGTCCGGTTCCAGTATCACCCTGACCAGCCTCGGCGCCTTGGGCGGTATTGTCAGCACACCGGTGCTGAATCTGCCGGAAGTGGCGATTGTCGGCGTCAACCGCATCGTCGAACGGCCGATGGTGATCAAGGGCCAGATCGTGATTCGCAAGATGATGAACCTCTCCAGTTCCTTCGATCACCGCGTGGTCGATGGCATGGACGCGGCGCAATTTATCCAGGCCATTCGCGGCCTGCTCGAACAACCCGCCAGCCTGTTCCTGGAGTAAGGGCATGACACAAATTACCCATACCACCCTGCTGATTATCGGCGGCGGCCCCGGCGGTTATGTGGCGGCGATCCGCGCCGGGCAATTGGGCATTCCGACCATCCTGGTGGAAGGCCAGGCCCTGGGCGGCACCTGCCTGAATATCGGTTGCATCCCGTCCAAGGCCTTGATCCATGTGGCCGAACAATTCCAGCAAACCGTGCACCACAGCCAGGGTTCCCAGTTGGGCATCGAAGTGGATGTACCCAGCCTCGATATCCGCAAAAGCGTGGAGTGGAAGGACGGCATCGTCGACCGCCTGACCACCGGCGTCGCCGCGTTGCTCAAGAAACACAAGGTGCAAGTGATCCACGGCTGGGCCAAGGTGGTGGACGGCAAGACCGTCGATGTCGGCGAGCAACGCATCCAGTGCGAACACCTGCTGCTGGCCACGGGTTCGAAAAGCGTCAACCTGCCGATGCTGCCGATTGGCGGGCCGATCATTTCATCTACCGAAGCGTTGGCTCCCACCCAAGTGCCCAAGCGCCTGATTGTGGTGGGCGGCGGCTACATCGGCCTGGAACTGGGCACGGCCTACCGCAAGCTTGGCGCAGAAGTCAGCGTGGTCGAGGCGCAGGATCGCATCCTGCCCGCCTACGATGCCGAACTGACCCAACCGGTGGCCGACTCCCTCAAACAACTGGGGGTGAAGCTGTACCTCAAGCACAGTGTCACCGGGTTTGCCGACGGCCACCTGCAAGTGCGTGACCCCAATGGCGACACCTTGTCATTGGCCACCGACCAGGTGCTGGTCGCGGTGGGTCGCAAACCCAACACCCAGGGCTGGAACCTGGAAGCGCTGAACCTGGACATGAACGGTATGGCAATCCAGGTCGACAGCCGCTGTCAGACCAGCATGCGCAACGTGTGGGCCATCGGCGACCTGAGCGGCGAACCGATGCTGGCGCACCGGGCCATGGCCCAGGGCGAGATGGTCGCCGAACTGATCAGCGGCCTGCATCGCGAGTTCAACCCGGCGGCGATCCCGGCGGTGTGCTTTACCGACCCGGAAGTGGTGGTGGTCGGCAAGACCCCCGACGATGCCAAGGCGGCGGGGCTGGACTGCATCGTGTCGAGTTTCCCGTTCGCGGCCAATGGCCGGGCGATGACGCTGGAGTCGAAAACCGGCTTCGTGCGGGTGGTGGCGCGGCGTGACAACCACCTGATTGTCGGCTGGCAAGCAGTGGGCGTTGGCGTCTCGGAGCTGTCCACGGCCTTCGGCCTGAGCCTGGAAATGGGCGCGCGCCTGGAAGACGTGGCCGGCACCATCCATGCGCACCCGACCCTCGGCGAGGCTGTGCAGGAAGCGGCATTGCGGGCGCTGGGCCACGCGCTGCATCTGTAAGCCAGTCAGCTCCCACCTTTGGAATGCAATCAACGGTGGGAGCCAGGCTTGCCCGCGATAGCGGCGGATCAGCCAATACAGATGTCGGATGGTCCGCCCACCTGCTCCCACACGAGCCAAGAATGCAGTATTGTTGCGCCCATCCAGAAAAAAATCCGACTTGACCAGAGATAGAGGGTGTCATGGGTAACGAAAGCATCAATTGGGACAAGCTGGGTTTTGATTACATCAAGACCGACAAGCGGTTTCTCCAGACCTGGAAGAACGGCGAATGGCAAGCTGGCACCCTGACCGACGACAACGTGCTGCACATCAGCGAGGGCTCCACCGCCCTGCACTACGGTCAGCAGTGCTTCGAGGGCCTCAAGGCCTACCGCTGCAAGGACGGCTCGATCAACCTGTTCCGCCCGGACCAGAACGCCGCCCGCATGCAACGCAGCTGCGCGCGCCTGCTGATGCCGCATGTACCGACCGACGTATTCATCGACGCCTGCAAACAAGTGGTCAAGGCCAACGAGCGCTTCATCCCGCCCTACGGCAGCGGGGGTGCGCTGTACTTGCGCCCATTCGTGATCGGCACCGGTGACAACATCGGCGTGCGCACCGCGCCGGAGTTCATCTTCTCGGTGTTCTGCATCCCGGTCGGCGCCTACTTCAAGGGCGGCCTGGTGCCCCACAACTTCCAGATCTCCACCTTCGACCGCGCCGCGCCACAGGGCACCGGTGCAGCCAAGGTCGGTGGCAACTACGCCGCCAGCCTGATGCCAGGCTCGGAAGCGAAGAAATCCGGTTTCGCCGACGCGATCTACCTGGACCCGATGACCCACTCGAAAATCGAAGAAGTCGGTTCGGCCAACTTCTTCGGAATCACCCATGACAACAAGTTCATCACACCGAAGTCGCCTTCGGTGCTGCCAGGCATCACCCGCCTGTCGCTGATCGAACTGGCCCAGACCCGCCTGGGCCTGGAAGTGGTCGAGGGCGAAGTGTTCATCGACAAGCTGGACCAATTCAAGGAAGCCGGCGCCTGCGGAACGGCGGCGGTGATTTCGCCGATCGGCGGTATCCAGTACAACGGCAAACTGCACGTGTTCCACAGCGAAACCGAAGTCGGCCCGATCACCCAGAAGCTCTACAAAGAGCTGACCGGCGTGCAGACCGGTGACGTCGAAGCGCCAGCCGGCTGGATCGTAAAGGTCTAACCGCCTGTGGGAGGGGCTTGCCCCCGATAGCAGTGGCTCAGTCAATGAATCTGTCGACTGATACACCGCATCGGGGGCAAGCCCCCTCCCACATTTACTTTCCGGTGTTCTCAGGCATCGCACGAGAACAACGCCTTCTCCATCACCAACGTGCGCTCATTGCCGTGATCGACCTCACGTACCGTGCGAAACCCCAGCCTGGCGTAAAACGGCTCGGCCGTCAGCGAGGACGGTACACTCAGCGTTGTCACCCCCGCTTCCCCCGCGCGCAGTTCGATTTCACTCATCAGTAACCGGCCAATGCCCTGCCCTTGCCGCGTCGGGTTGACGAACACCGAGCGCACCACTTTGGCATCCAGTGCAGCGGTGCCGACGATCAACCGCCCCTGAACGGCCACTAGCACCACACGCCGCTTGAGCAGCTCGCGCACCGCGTCGGGCGTAAAGCTGCTGGCCACCCGCTCAATCACATCCGCCGGATAGTCCTGTGCGTTGCTGCCGTACAAAGCCGCCAGGATGACCTGGCTGATTCCCTCGGCATCGTCGGGTTGAGCGAGACGTACGACGGTAGACATATTTCCTCCTGGCCAACGGCGTCATAACCGACACCCCACTATCCACAACTCTCCCAGCCGATTCGGCTGCCCCACGCCCCTTTTCAGCTTTCCCCGCTGAGCGGCCCTGCTGTTTCAGCCGGGATTCATCCGGCACAACCCACACAATAGCTGCACAGTTCATCCCATGGATTTCGTGCCCCCATGCAAACCACCAACACCGTCCTGATGATTCGCCCGGCGCGCTTTGCCTTCAACCCGGACACCGCGGTCAACAACCGTTTCCAACGCCCACCCGCCGACCCCCTCAGCGCACAGCAGAAAGCGCTGGAGGAGTTCGATGAGTATGTCGACACTCTGCGCCGCCATGGCGTGGAAGTGCTAGTGGTACAGGACACGCCAGCGCCCCATACCCCCGATTCGATCTTCCCCAATAACTGGTGGAGCAGCCACGCCGACGGCAGCCTGGTGCTGTACCCGATGGAAGGCCAGAACCGACGACTGGAGCGCGATAAAGGGGTGCTGCAGGTCCTGGAACAACGCTTTGCGATCACCAGCACCATCGACCTGAGCCACCTGGAACGAGAGAACATCTTCCTCGAAGGCACCGGCAGCATGGTGCTCGACCGCCAGCACCGCATCAGCTATGCCTGCCACTCCGGGCGCACCCACCAAGATGCGCTGCGCCAGTTCGCCGAACGACTCGACTACCGGCTCTGCGTATTCCACGCCGTCGACCGCCATCACGCGCCGATCTATCACAGCAACGTGATGATGAGCGTCGGCCGTGACCTCTCGGTGGTGTGCTTACAAGCCCTGCCCGACGCCGCCGAGCGCCTGACCTTGGAGCGTTCACTGCGCGACACCGGCAAGGACATCGTCGCGTTGGACTTCGATCAATTGGAAGCCTTCGCCGGCAACATGCTCGAAGTGCACGACCGCGACGGCCAGCCGCTGCTGGTGATGTCCGCCAGCGCTTGGGGCGCCCTGCACCCGCAGCAACGCCGCCATGTGGAGCGCCACACGCGGCCGGTGGTGGTGAATATCGACAACATCGAACGCATCGGCGGCGGCAGTGCCCGCTGCATGCTGGCCGAAGTGCATCTGCCCGCCCGCCCCTCATTTCAATAAGGAGTCTTGCCATGACCCGCTATATCGACGTCAACGACCTCAGCTACCTGGTTTCGCAAAAAGGCTTGCAAACCTGCATCACCGAAATGGCCGAGTACATTCGCGCCGACTACCTGCGTTGGCAGGATTTCGAAAAATGCGCGCGCCTGGCCAACCATTCGCCGGAGGGCGTGATCGAACTGATGCCGGTCTCGGACGCGTCGCTGTATGCCTTCAAATACGTAAACGGCCACCCGAAAAACACCCTGGCCGGCATGCTTACCGTGATGGCCTTCGGTGCCCTGGGCGATGTGGACACTGGCAAGCCGGTGCTGCTGGCGGAAATGACCCTGACCACCGCGATCCGCACCGCAGCCACCTCCGCCCTGGTGGCGCGCTACCTGGCGCGGCAAAACAGCCGCAGCATGGCCTTGATCGGCAACGGCTCCCAGAGCGAATTCCAGGCGCTGGCCTTCCACGCCATGCTGGGCATCAATGAGATCCGCCTGTTCGACATCGACGCCAAGGCCACCGCCAAATTGGCCGCCAACCTCAAAGCCTTCCCGGCGATCAAGGTGATTCTGGCCGACAGCGTGGCGGCGGCGGTCAAAGGTGCGGACATCGTCACCACTGTGACCGCCGACAAGGCTTACGCGACGATCCTCACCGACGCGATGATCGAGCCGGGCATGCACCTCAACGCTGTCGGCGGCGACTGCCCAGGCAAGACCGAGCTGGACCGACGTATCGTCGAGCGTGCCCGGGTGATCGTGGAATACGAGCCGCAAAGCCGTATCGAAGGTGAAATCCAGCACATGCCCGCCGATTCGCCGGTGACCGAACTGTGGCAAGTGATCAACGGCCAACAACCTGGCCGCGAGAACGAGCGCCAGATCACCCTGTTCGATTCGGTAGGCTTTGCCATCGAAGATTACTCGGCCCTGCGCTACGTACTGGACGTGGCCCAAGCCCTGGACATCGGCAGCGAGCTGGAACTGGTGCCGGACCTGGCCGACCCGAAGAATCTGTTCGCGCGCCTGGCCCAACAGCCGGCCGCACAGCAGAAAAAGCGCGCCTGAAACCGCTCTGGCCTGCCCCTTTGCGCGAGGGGCAGGCGCACTTTTACACAGATAAAAGCCGATTCTGCGCGCGTCACAGCCGAATCCGCTGCATTGCAGGTTTTAACAGCGCAATTCGCGGTTTAGGCGTGGGGTAAACGACACAAAAAACGCACCATCATGACGCATTCTCTGTGTCGCCCGAATCGCCAGAAGTGACAGGTTCGCTGCATAAACAGAACAGAAATACGCTTCACTTTTTAACTGCCCTGACATCAATTACAAAATATAGGGACTGCACCATGACTCCATTGCGATCACTCTTCGCTGCGTTGCTGTTGCCACTGTGCGCCACCGCCGCTCACGCCCAGGAGTGGAAAGAAATCCGCTTCGGCGTGTTCCCTGAGTACCCACCCTTCGAATCCGTAGCCGCCGACGGCAGCCTGCAGGGATTCGATATCGAACTGGGCAATGCGATCTGCGCCAAGCTCGACGTCAAATGCACCTGGGTGCACAACGAGTTCGATGGCATGATCCCGGCGCTGCGCGCGCGTAAGTTCGACGCCATCATGTCGTCCATGGCCGTAACGCCGGCCCGCGAAAAAGTTATCGATTTCAGCGACCGTCTGTTCCTCAGCCCAACCTCGGTGATCACCCGCAAGAACGCCGATTTCGGCGATACGCCGGAATCGTTGAAAGGCAAGCAGGTCGGCGTGCTGCAAGGCTCGTTGCAGGAGGCCTATGCCCGTGCGCATCTGGCCAAGCTCGGCGCTCAGGTCAAGGCGTACCAGTCCCAGGACCAGAACTACGCCGACCTGCAAAACGGCCGCCTCGACGCCACCCTCACCGACAAACTCGAAGCCCAGCTGAACTTCCTGTCCAAGCCCGAAGGCGCCGACTTCAAGACCGGCCCGGCCTTCAAGGACCCTACCCTGCCCCTGGACATCGCCATGGGCCTGCGCAAGAACGATGCTGAGCTACGCGCTCTGATCAACAAGGGCATTGCCGCCATCCAGGCCGATGGCACCTATACGCAGATCCAAAAGAAGTACTTCGGCGATCAAGACATCTACCACGAATAAGCCCCTTCCCCGAAGGAGGACACTTGCGTGAGAGGGGGTTGCCCCCTCCCACACAAGCCCCCTGCCAACGGGGTATGTCTGCGCCCAATAGAGATCTTCCCATGAACGAATTCCTCAACCTGCAGGGCTACGGCCCGATGCTGGCCCAGGGGGCCTGGATGACGCTCAAGCTGGCGTTCCTGGCGCTGGCCCTGAGCCTGGCACTGGGGCTGATCGCCGCCGGCGCCAAGCTGTCCAGCGCCAAATGGCTGCGCGTACCGGCTACGCTCTACACCACGCTGATCCGCAGCGTGCCGGACCTGGTGCTGATCCTGCTGATCTTCTACAGCCTGCAACTGTGGCTCAACGACCTGACCGAAACCTTTGGCTGGGCGTACTTCGAAATCGACCCGTTTACCGCCGGGGTGGTCACCCTGGGGTTTATCTACGGCGCGTACTTCACCGAGAACTTCCGCGGCGCGATCCTCAGCGTGCCGGCCGGCCAACTGGAAGCGGCCACCGCCTACGGCTTGAGCCGCTGGCAGCGTTTCCACCTGGTGCTGTTTCCGCAATTGATGCGCTTTGCCCTGCCGGGCCTGGGCAATAACTGGCTGGTGCTGCTCAAGTCCACCGCGCTGGTATCGATCATCGGCCTGTCGGACCTGGTCAAGGCCGCCCAGAACGCCGGCAAGACCACCAACGAGCCGCTGTACTTCCTGATGCTTGCAGGCCTGGTGTACCTGGTGATCACCACCCTGTCCAACCGCATCTTCAAGCGCCTCGAACGGCGCTACAACCTCGGCATCAAGGGGATGGCGCGATGATCGAACTGTTCCAGCAATACGGCCTGGCCTATCTGTTCAGCGATGGCTCGGGATTGTCCGGTGTCGCCATGACCCTGTGGCTGTTCATTATCTCCATAGTCCTCGGTTTTTTTCTGTCGATCCCATTGGCCCTGGCTCGCGTGTCGGAACACGTCTGGCTGCGTTGGCCGGTAGAGGTCTACACCTACCTGTTTCGCGGCACACCGCTGTATATCCAACTGCTGATTTGCTACACCGGGCTGTACAGCCTGGAGGTGGTACAGGACAACGCCCTGCTCAACCAGTTTTTCCGCAATGCGCTGAACTGCACCCTGCTGGCCTTCGTGTTGAATACCTGCGCCTACACCGTGGAAATTTTCGCAGGGGCTATCCGCAATATTCCCCACGGCGAAATCGAAGCGGCCCGCGCCTATGGCCTACACGGCTGGCGGCTGAACCTGTTTGTGGTGATCCCGGCAGCCCTGCGCCGCGCACTGCCGGCGTACAGCAATGAAATGATCTTGATGCTGCACGCCACGTCCCTGGCATTCACCGCCACGATTGCCGACATCCTCAAAGTGGCCCGCGACGCCAACGCCGAAACGTTCCTGACGTTCCAAGCCTTCGGCATCGCAGCCCTGCTCTACATGCTGCTGTCCTTTGCACTGGTGGGCCTGTTCCGACTGGCCGAACGTCGCTGGATGCGTTTTCTTGTACCTACCCGAGGCTAACCCATGAATCAGTCCGCGCAGGCCCTGGCTGCATACCCGATCGACGTACCCGCTGCCAACGCCGCAACAACCGCCATCAAGCTTCAGGTCGAAGGCATCCACAAGCGCTACGGCGACCACGAAGTGCTCAAGGGCGTGTCCCTCAATGCACGCAACGGCGATGTGATCAGCCTGATCGGCGCCAGCGGTTCCGGCAAAAGCACGATGCTGCGCTGCATCAACTTCCTCGAACAGCCCGACGCCGGGGTCATCACTCTGGACGGTATCAGCATCGAAATGCGTCAGGGCCGCGCCGGCACCCGCGCGCCCCATCAGGCGCAGTTGCAGAACCTGCGCACGCGGCTGGCCATGGTGTTCCAGCACTTCAACCTGTGGAGCCACATGACCGTGCTGGAGAACATCACCCTGGCGCCGCGCCGGTCCCTGGGCGTCAGCGCCGCCGAGGCGGAAAAACGTGCGCGGCTGTACTTGGACAAAGTCGGCCTGCCGGGCCGGGTGGCAGAGCAATACCCGGCGTTCCTGTCCGGCGGCCAGCAACAACGCGTGGCCATTGCGCGGGCGCTGGCGATGGAGCCGGAAATTATTCTGTTCGACGAACCGACGTCAGCGCTTGACCCTGAGCTTGTAGGAGAAGTCCTCAAAGTCATACAGACGTTGGCCGAGGAAGGTCGTACCATGCTGATGGTCACCCACGAAATGGGCTTTGCCCGCCAGGTGTCCAGCCAGGTGCTATTCCTGCACCAGGGCCGGGTCGAAGAGCAAGGCAGCGCCCAGATCCTCGACCATCCCAGCAGCGAGCGCTTGCAGCAATTTCTTTCCAACCGTTTGAAGTGAACCACCATGGAAACCAAGGCCAACGGACCCCATACCTCCCCTACCCTGGACCGCATCGACGAAGCGATCATCGACGTGCTGCGACACCAGGGCCGGATCACCTACGAAAAACTCTCGTCGCTGGTGCACCTGACCCCCAGACCCTGCCTGGAGCGAGTGCGCAAGCTGGAGCGACGTGGGGTGATCCGCGGGTATGGGGCGATCATCGATGTGCAGATGGTTTCGCCAGGGTTGTCGTTGCTGGTGCTGGTGGCCTTGTCCAACCAAAGCGGGCGCTCGGCGCAAAGGGCCTTCGAAGCCTGCATGAAGGCGTGCCCGCAGGTGTTCGAATGCCAACTGATCAGCGGGCCGTTCGACTACAGCTTGCGCATGCGCTGCCGGGATATGGAGCACTACCGGGTGGTGTCGGAACTATGGCTGAACAATGACGAATTGCATATCGACAAGCTGGTGGCGCATCCAGAACTGGCCGTGGTGAAAAACACCGCCATCGAACTGAGCTGAAATCCCCGCCACAAGACACCGGCGATCCAATGTGGGAGCGGGCAAGCCCCTCCCCTATTTTTTAACTGTGCCCGCTCAAGATTTTCTTGCCAGGCCGAGCGCCTATCATCCTCGCCTGACCATCCTTCTGCTTCCCCGTTCGCGCCTCGCTGATCAGGCCCGGGATCAGCTTGCCTTCGGGCAGGTTTTTCCAGAATCGACTGGGCAAGTGGCCTTCCATCACCTTGGGGTTCAACCGCGCCGGGTTGAAGATGTGGCTGTAGTAGGTCAGCCACATGGCGCTGTGGGGGTCTTCGACGTTCTGTGCCAGTTGCTGCCAGGCTTCGGGGCAATGGCGTTGATGAATCAATTGCTGGCCGTCGTAATACACGCCGTCCAGAGGTGTGGCGATCATCCAGCGATGGCGGCCCATGCGCCCGATAAAGTGCTGGCTGGCCGACTTCAGAATATCGTGGGCCGGTTCATGCCAGGCCACGTACTCCGGCAACTCCGGCCCGGCCTCTGGCGGCAGCGCGACAAAGCGCACGAACGCATGCAGGTGATGGGCTTCGCGGCTGACCTGCTTGATCCGCCGCTGCAACTCGCTGCCCAGTTTGTCGCCCGCCAGCATCGCGGTGCGGTCGCCGTGGCTGACGCGCCACAGCACTTCATACAACAGGCTCCAGCGTTGGTCGCCGTGGTAGCAGGCGGCCGACTCCAGCAGTTCGAGCAGTGCCTTGGGAATACGCGCCTGAAACGGCCCCAGCCCGGCAGGGATCGGCTCATCGGTGGCAAACAGGTCCGCCGCCTGGGCCTCGCCCCAACTTACCTGGCTGGGGTCGACCTGATGGCTGAGCAGCCAGCGCGCCTGTTCGCGCCAGGTGCCGAACAGGTTGTCGCATTCCAGGCTGATCATCCCCACAGCCCCATTTGCTGCGGTTGCGGCCGGTCGCGCAGTTGCTCGCGCAGCAACACACTGGTGCTGTCCGCCTGTTGCGGGTGGTAGTCGCTGGTGATGAAAAACGGCTTGGCCTTGGCCAGCACACAGCGCATGCGCGCCAGGTCTTCGAAGCGGATTTTGCGTTCGCGGCGCAGGTCCACCAGGCGCTGGGTGGTGCGCAGGCCGATGCCGGGAATGCGCGCGATCAACGTCGGTTCGGCTCGATTGAGGTCCAGGGGGAACACCTCGCGATGTTCAAGAGCCCAGGCCAGTTTGGGGTCGATATCCAGCGCCAGGTGACCGGGGCCTTCGAACAACTCGCCGGCACTGAAGCCGTAGCTGCGCAGCAGGAAGTCGGCCTGGTACAGGCGGTGTTCGCGCATCAACGGTGGCGCGGCCAGGGGTACGCTTTTTGGGCTGTTGGGAATGGGGCTGAACGCCGAGTAGTAGACGCGGCGCAGCTTGAAGTTACCGTACAACGCTTCGGCGCCATGCAGGATGGTGCTGTCGTCGGTGTCGTCGGCGCCGACGATCATCTGGGTGCTCTGCCCGGCCGGGGCGAAACGCGGCGCGCGAGGCTCGTTGAGGACCGTCTGCTCGCCGGTGAAGATGGTCTGCATGGCCTGCTTGATCGAGCCGATCTGCTTTTCCGGTGCCAGGGTTTGCAGGCTGGCATCGGTGGGCAGTTCGATGTTCACGCTCAGGCGATCGGCATAACGCCCGGCCTCGGCAATCAACGCCGGGTCGGCTTCGGGGATGGTCTTGAGGTGGATATACCCGCGAAAGTCATGCTCTTCGCGCAGCAGCTTCGCCACCCGGACAAGCTGCTCCATGGTGTAGTCGGCCGAACGGATAATGCCGGAGCTGAGGAAAAGCCCGCTGACGCAATTGCGCCGGTAGAAATCCAGGGTCAGGGTGACCACTTCTTCCGGGCTGAACCGCGCACGGGGCACGTCGCTGGAGCGGCGGTTGACGCAGTACTGGCAGTCGTAAAGGCAGAAGTTGGTGAGCAGCACCTTGAGCAGTGACACACAGCGCCCGTCAGGCGTATAGCTGTGGCAGATGCCCATGCCATCGGTGGAGCCCAGCCCCGCCTTGCCCTCGGAACTGCGCTTGGGCGCGCCGCTGCTGGCGCAGGACGCGTCGTACTTGGCGGCGTCGGCGAGGATGCTGAGTTTTTCGATCAACTGCATGGCGGGCTACCGATACTGGTTTTTTGTACAGTATCAGTGGTAACCCTTTGTCACAAGTACCGCCCGTAGGGGCGAGCTTGGGCGAAAGCACACTGCCTCGCCCTTCCGCCCCGCCTACCGGCGCGAACTCAGCTTGCGGTGGCCAGCAGCAATTCCTCGATTGACCGCCCTTGGCTGCGCCCACGGTCCAGGGCATACAGCGACGCCGCAATCTCATCGGCGCGGATCGGCAGCACCGACAGCAAGGTGTCGCTCAACCCATGGCTGGCCTGGCTGAAGCCCTGGATATAAATGCCCGCGTTGCAGCGCTCGTCGGTGACGATGCGGTAGTCGCGGCTCACTTCGAAATCGCCCATGTAGGTTTCCAGAGGGGCGAGCAGTTCGCGGTGCATCTGGCGCTCATAACCGGTGGCGAGGATGACCGCGTCGTAGTGATGCACGGTCGTTTCACCCGTGGCGTTGTTGCGCAGAGCCAGTTCGATGCCCAGCGCGCCGGGAGTGACCTTCTCCACCACGGTCATGGTGCGGAACGCCTGGCGCGCGATGCCGGAGACTTTCTGGCGATAGAAAATGCCGTAGATGCGCTCGATCAGGTCCAGGTCCACCACCGAATAGTTGGTGTTCTGATACTCCGCCACCAACCGCTCTCGCTCGGCGCCGACTTGCTGGAACACCAGGTCGGTGAACGCCGGCGAGAACACTTCGTTGACGAACGGGCTGTCATCGGCCGGCTTGAGCGCCGAACCGCGCAGGATCATGTCCACCTGCACCGAGGGGAAGCTGTCGTTGAGGTCGATAAAGGCTTCGGCCGCGCTCTGGCCGCCGCCGATGATCGCGATGCGCATCGGCTTGCCCTCAACACACGGCTGGTTGGCCATGCGCTCCAGGTACTGGGAGTGGTGGAACACGCGGTGGTCGTTCTTGAACGCCTTGAAGGTATCGGGAATGCGCGGCGTGCCGCCAGCGCTGACCACCACCGAACGGGTAGTGCGCACATGCTGCTCGCCCAGCGCATCGCGGGAGATCACCCGCAAAGCCTCGACCTGCTGCTGATGCAGGATCGGTTCGATGGCCAGCACTTCCTCGCCGTAGCGGGCCTGGCTCTGGAAGTGCCCGGCGACCCAGCGCAGGTAGTCGTTGAACTCCATGCGGCACGGATAGAAGGTGCCGAGGTTGATAAAGTCCACCAGACGGCCGTGGGCCTTGAGGTAGTTGACGAAGGAGTACGGGCTGGTGGGGTTGCGCAGGGTCACCAGGTCCTTGAGGAAGGAAATCTGCAATTCGCTCTGGGTCACCAGGGTATTGCCGTGCCAGCGATAGTCGGCCTGTTTGTCCAGAAACAGCACGTCCAGTTTGCCCTGCGCCTTCTCGCGCTCTTGCAGGGCGATGGCCAGTGCCAGGTTCGACGGGCCGAAACCGATGCCGATCAGGTCGTGAACCGCGGGCGAAGCAATTGCCTGTGTCATTCCAGTGTCCTCTGGATAAGCCCCGTGGCGGTGGGGCGGGAATACCTTCAAGACCTGCACAACAGGTCGTGTGTTGATAGGAAACGAGGACAGTGAAAAAAAATTTAAGCCGTCGACCCTCAGTGCGCATCCCACTCGCGCATCCGCACGCGGCAGTGTTTCATGGCATTGACGATGTTTTTTTCCACCAGAGCGCGGGAGATGCTCAGGCGTTCGGCGATTTGCAGATGGCTCAGGCCGTCCAGCTTGCGCAACAGGAAACTCTCGCGGCAGACCGCCGGCAGTTCGGCCAGAGCGCGCTCAAGCAGTTCCAGGCGCTGGGCCTGATCGTGGCTGGCGTGGGGCGTGCCGGCGGCGAAGCGCTCTTCGCTGTCCAACACCTCCAGCGGCTCGACCTGGCGCAAGGCATTGCGCCGATGGCCGTCGATCACAAGGTTCAACGCCGTGCGGTACAAAAAGGCGCGGGGTTGCTCGATGGGGGTATCGCTGGAACGTTCCAGTACCCGCACATAAGCGTCATGCACCACATCTTCGGCCACCTGACGGTTGCCCAGCTTGGCGTTCAGGAAACACACCAGCTCGCGATAGTAGTTTTCCAACACGACTCCCGACCATCTTGAAAAAACGCTGCAGGCGCGAGCGTTATCGGGCCTGCAGAAGGGTGCCATTCGATAATGGCAGTTTGGGTGGGTGCAATTTATAGTAATTCTCATCTACTTTTAAAGAAGACTTGTAACGCCAGCCGTTTTTTTATGCAAAAGAGCTGCAACGGCCTATGTAAGTGCTTAAATTCCAGCGCCCTTATCTCGTTTAACTGTCAGCTCTGCGCAACCGCGCCCTGAACTCTCCTGGCTGGAATCCATCCATGAAACGCCCCCGCCCCGCCCGACGCGCCTTGCTTGTTGTGGCGTGCCTGTTACCGCTGATCGCCGTCGCCGCGTGGCAGGTACTGCCCTCGGGCCGCGACGACCTGACCACCGTCACCGTGACCCGCGGCAATATCGAAAACAGCGTGACCGCCCTCGGTACCCTGCAACCGCGCCGCTATGTGGACGTGGGCGCCCAGGCGTCCGGGCAAATCCGCAAGATCCATGTCGAGGCGGGCGATCAGGTCAAGGAAGGCCAATTGCTGGTGGAAATCGACCCATCCACCCAACAGGCCAAGCTCGACGCCAGCCGCTACGCCATCGAAAACCTTAAGGCGCAATTGCAGGAACAGAAAGCCCAGCACGAGTTGGCGCGCCAGAAGTACCAACGCCAGCAGCGCCTGGCCAGCGGCAACGCCACCCGTGAAGAAGACGTACAAACCGCCAAGGCCGAGCTGAGCGCGACCCAGGCCCGGGTCGATATGTTCCAGGCCCAGATCCGCCAGGCCCAGGCCAGCCTGCGCAGCGATGAAGCGGAGCTTGGCTACACACGTATTTATGCGCCAATGAGCGGCACCGTGGTGGCGGTGGACGCCCGCGTCGGCCAGACCCTCAACGCTCAACAGCAGACGCCGCTGATCCTGCGCATTGCCAAGTTGTCGCCGATGACCGTATGGGCCGAGGTGTCGGAGGCCGATATCGGCCACGTCAAACCCGGCATGAGCGCCTATTTCACCACCCTGAGCGGCGGCAACCGGCGCTGGAGCAGCACTGTGCGCCAGATCCTGCCGATCCCGCCCAAGCCGTTGAACGAAACCCAGGGCAGCGGCAGCCCCACCAGTTCCAATAAAAGCGGCACCGGCCGCGTGGTGCTGTACACCGTGCTGCTGGACGTGGATAACACCGACAACGCACTGATGGCTGAGATGACCACTCAGGTGTTCTTCGTCGCCGGCCAGGCCAAGGACACCCTCACCGCCCCTGTCGCCGCCCTGCTCGGCAACGGCAACACCGAAAAACAGATCGCCCGCGTGGTGATGCCCAACGGCAGCATCGAACAGCGCGAGGTGCGCCTGGGCCTCAGCGACCGCTTGCGGGTGCAGGTGCTCGACGGTTTGAACGAAGGCGACCACCTGTTGATCGGCCCGGGCGACGGCCATGGGGGTTGAGGTGAGTACGCCGCTGATCGAACTCAGGCACATCCGCAAAACCTACGGCGGCGGCGACAGCCCTCAAGTTGACGTATTGCGCGGTATCGACCTGGCGATTCACGCCGGCGAATTCGTGGCGATTGTCGGCGCATCCGGCTCGGGCAAATCCACCTTGATGAATATCCTCGGTTGCCTCGACCGCCCCAGCAGTGGCGAGTACCTGTTTGCCGGGGAGAATGTCGCGCACCTGGACAGCGACGCCCTGGCCTGGCTGCGCCGTGAAGCGTTCGGTTTTGTGTTCCAGGGTTATCACCTGATCCCGTCCGGTTCGGCCCAGGAAAACGTAGAAATGCCGGCGATCTACGCCGGAATCAGCGCCGCCGAACGGCATGCACGGGCCAGCGCCCTGCTCACCCGCCTGGGCCTGGCCGAACGTACCGGTAACCGCCCGCATCAGCTCTCCGGCGGCCAGCAGCAGCGGGTGTCCATCGCTCGCGCGTTGATGAACGGCGGGCACATCATCCTCGCCGACGAACCCACCGGCGCCCTCGACAGCCACAGTGGCGCCGAGGTAATGAGCCTGCTCGACGAGCTGGCCAGCCAGGGCCATGTGGTGATCCTGATCACCCACGACCGCGAAGTCGCGGCGCGCGCCAACCGCATCATCGAGATTCGCGATGGCCTGATCATCAGCGATTCGGCATCCGCCCACGACACCGCGACCGCCGCTACCCCCGGCGCCCTGCAAGCGGTGGACCTGCGTCAGCGTCTGGCCGACGGCGCCGAACACAATGGCGCCTGGAAAGCCGAACTGGTGGACGCCGTCCAGGCGGCCTGGCGTGTGATGTGGATCAACCGCTTCCGCACCGCGCTGACGTTGCTCGGCATCATCATCGGTGTGGCGTCGGTGGTGGTGATGCTGGCCGTGGGCGAAGGCAGCAAGCGCCAGGTCATGGCGCAGATGGGTGCGTTCGGTTCAAACATCCTCTACCTCAGCGGCGCCTCACCCAACCCACGCACGCCGCTGGGCATCGTCAGTTTGGCCGACGTCGCAGCGCTGGCGGCGCTGCCTCAGGTGCAGCGCATCATGCCAGTCAACGGCAGCGAAGCCGGGGTGCGTTACGGCAACGTCGACTACATGGCGTACGTGGGAGGCAACGACACCAATTTCCCCGACATTTTCAACTGGCCGGTGGTCGAGGGCAGTTACTTCACGGCGGCCGACGAGCGCGCCGGGGCCACGGTGGCGGTGATCGGTCATCGGGTGCGCGAGAAGTTGTTCAAGGGCCTGGTCGACCCGATCGGCCAATACATCCTGATCGAGAACGTGCCGTTCCAGGTCATCGGCGTGCTGGCGGAAAAAGGCGCCAGCTCCGGCAATAAAGACAGCGACGACCGCATCGCCATTCCCTACACCGCCGCCAGCGTGCGCCTGTTCGGCAGCTACAACCCAGAGTACGTGGTGATCGCCGCCGCCGATGCACGCAAGGTGCATGAGGCCGAACAGGCCATCGACCAGTTGATGCAGCGCCTGCACCACGGCAAGCGCGACTACGAGCTGACCAACAACGCCGCGATGATCCAGGCCGAGGCGCGCACCCAGAACACCCTGTCGCTGATGCTCGGTTCGATTGCGGCGATTTCCCTGCTGGTGGGCGGTATCGGTGTGATGAACATCATGCTGATGACGGTGCGCGAGCGTACCCGCGAAATCGGTATCCGCATGGCCACCGGCGCACGCCAGCGCGACATCCTGCGCCAGTTCCTCACCGAGGCGGTGATGCTCTCGGTGGTCGGCGGCCTGTGCGGCATCGCTCTGGCCTTGCTGGTGGGCGGCGTGCTGACGCTGGCCAAGGTGGCAGTGCAGTTTTCCCTGGTGGCGGTGCTTGGCGCGTTTGGCTGTGCGTTGGTCACCGGCGTCGTATTCGGCTTTATGCCGGCCCGTAAAGCTGCCCGGCTCGATCCGGTTAAGGCATTGACCAGTGAATAAACCCTGTATCCCATCGCACCTGTGCGTGCTCAGCCTGTGCCTGCTGCTCAATGCCTGCGCCGGCCAACCGCCCAGCGTCGACAGCCGCATCGCGCCGCCGGCCGCCTGGCAGTACGCCGAACGCGAGGCCGCCCAGAACGTGAACACCCAGTGGTGGACACAGTTCGGCAGTGCGCCGCTCAATCGTTTGATCGGACAGGCGCGGCGCGACAGTTTCGATGTGGCCGCAGCGGTGGCGCGGGTGCGCCAGGCTCAGGCCAGCGCGGTGATTGCCGGCGCGCCGTTGCTGCCGGAGGTGAAGGCCAACCTCACCACCAGCCATCAGAAGCTGCTGCGCGGCCCCGGCGGCCCGGACCTCGACGCCAGCGATAGTGACGACACGGTCAACAACTTCGGCGCCAACCTGACCGCCAGCTACGAAGTGGATTTCTGGGGCGCTCGCGCTGCCGCCCGCGACAGCGCCCTGCACAGCCTGCGGGCCAGCGAATTCGACCAGGCCACCGTGGAACTGACCCTGCTCAGCAACGTCGCCGACCGCTATGCGCAAACCCTCGCCGCCGCGCAGCGCCGGCAGATCGCCGAGTTGAACCTGGCCAATGCGCGGGATGTGCTCGCCCTGGTGCAAACCCGCTATGACGCCGGCTCGGCCACCGCGTTGGAGTTGGCCCAACAGAAAAGCCTGGTGGCCGGCCAGCAGCGCCAGTTGCCATTGATCGCGCAACAGGCCGAAGAGTCGCGCATCACCCTCGCCGCCCTTCTCGGCCAACCCGTGCAGGCCCTGGACCTGGGCGCCGAGCCCTTCCAGAACCTGACCTGGCCCGTCATTGGCGCCGGCCTGCCCAGCCAATTGCTCAGCCGCCGCCCGGACATTGCCAAGGCCGAAGCCCAACTGGCGGCGGCGCAGGCGGACGTGACGGTGGCCCGCGCCGCCCTGCTGCCCGCCGTGACCCTCGGCGCCACCTTGGGCTCCGACGCCTACAAGGCCGTCGATGTGCTACGCAGCCCCTATTACACGTTGACCGCCGGGCTGGTGGCACCGATCTTCAACAACGGCCGTTTAAGCGCTGAACGGGACAAGGCCCGCGCGCGCCAGGACGAACTGCTACAAAGCTACCGCGGCGCAATCATCAACGGCTTTGCCGACGTGGAAAAAGCCCTCAGCAGCATCACCCGCCTCGACCAGCAGCGCCAATGGCAGGACGAAGAACTGCGCCAGGCGCAGACCGCATTCCAGATCGCCCAACAGCGCTACCAGGCTGGGGCCGCCGACTGGCTGACGGTGCTTGAAACCCAGCGCACCTTGTTCGCCGCTCAGGACCTGAACGTGCAACTGCGACTGTCACGCCTGCAAGCCAGCATCGCGCTCTACAAAGCGTTGGGTGGCGGCTGGACCTCTGAAATCCGATAAACAAAACTCCGCTTTCTTACACGAGCCGTCTTTTCACCCTACATTCTCAACCCCGAGGTCCTTGGTAAAAAAGCCGCTGTCATACAGCTGCCCTGGACCTCTCGATGACCGTCGTAAAACACTTGGCCTGCGGCTGCCTCTGGCTGCTGGCAGGCCTTGCCTTTGCCGAGCCGTTGATCAAACCGACCGCCATCGATTGGTTGCTGGACTGCCCCCTGCCCGCTAACGAACGCCTCGACCCCAACGTACTGGAACGCACCCAGTGCGGCACCGTATCGGTACCGCGTAACTACGCAGCGCCCCGCCAGGGCATCCTGCGCCTGACCGTCACCCGTGTTGGCGCCCGCGAGCCGTTGAGCCGTCAGGGCGTGATCTTCACCCAAGCCGGCGAACCGGCGCGCAAGAACAGCAGCGGCACCTTCGCCATTCAACTGGCCAGCCGCTGGAATACCCACACCACCCCGGCCTATCGCACGCTGCTCGATCGCTATGACGTGATCGAACTCAGCGCGCGCACTATCCGCCAGCCCAACGACGTCGAATACGCCGCCCGCGACATGGAATACGTACGCGCCCAACTCGGCGATGCCCAACTGCATTACCTGGGCAACGCCGAAGCCACGCGACTGGGCAATCGCTACAGCGCGCTGTTCCCCGAACGCGTGGCGCGCATGGTGCTGGTCAACGCCGACCCCGACGACAGCGGCCCCCTGCAAGTCGAACAGCTGCGTCTCAAGGAGCCGGCAAAGGCGGATGCCGGCGCTTGCATCACCCGCTGGATCGGCGACTTTCTGGCCTACGGCAGGCAGCCGCCGCCCTTCACCCGCTGCCTGGATCTGGGCGATTGGCCATAGCACACTGTTTGCGACCCTTTGCCGCCGAAAGCGACCTCTCGCGTTGACGCTCCGGTCGGATCGTTATTAAGTGCTATTTATCCGCATTAATACGATAAATCGCACCCATGCTACGCATGAGCGGTGCTTCAGCGAACGGTAGCCGATCGAAGGGCTACCGCCGCACCTTCAGGATTTATTTCACGAAATCGCCCCAACTCAACATCTGCTCGCTGTCAATTTTGAGCATAAAGTCGGCACGCCGATCGCCATCCAGATCAATCTGCAATACTTCCTGACGGGCATTTTCGTCGTACGTCAGCATGACTTGCCGCCCTTCACCGCTGAACTTGGAAACTAATTCGACCGGTTTTTGCGCAATGTCGCGCCGTGGCCTTGTGGAATTTAAGCCGTTCCGCAATTCCTCGATCGGAGAATAGTTACTTTCATCGATATAAGTACTCTCGGGCCCGGTCGCACGGAGATTGGAAATATCGATCTTGTCCCTACCCGACACAAAGTCCGTGATTCGATCAGGCGCCTGCGGTGTCGATTGCTCAGGGGTTAAAAAGACGTAAGTGTTCTTACCACCACCACCGGACAATTCGTTCTGTGCCGCGTTGCCAATCAATATGTCGTCGCCGGCTCCGCCTTTAGCGTTTTCTATTGTGGTGCCTTTGGCGATGAACACATTTTTTCGCATCCCTCCAATATCCGAGGGTGTACCTTCATTGAGATTGATGACCTGGTTTTGGCTAAAGCCGGAAAAATCCAGGGTGTCCGTGCCACCACCGTCCCACACCGTGAATACTGGTGCGTCAGCGTTCGAGTGCAGGTGATAGGCCTCGCGGTCGGCATTGGAATTAAACCCATAGGTGGTATCGCCCGTACGGGTTTGATGATTGACCCCGTATAGTTTTTGCATCGCCGCGATGTCATCGACCATCGGCGTTGAAGGCGAATGGTGCATGCCGTTTTTGTGAAATGATTGCCCGGAGTGGTGTTCGCTCCAATAGCTCATAACGCTGTGTCCGCCGGTGTCCTCCGCGTATGTGGCCGTGTTGTAACTCGCACCAGCGGGATGGCTTCTGAACGGATGCCCTAGCCCAAGGGCGTGCCCGACCTCGTGGGCAAGGGTTTTGTGGCCTTCGTTGTTGTGGCTCGGTGCGGTATGAGCGTCTTCCGTGCCGTTGAGCCAAACCTCGGCGACCGGCACGTTTATTTGAGCGCGGGGACGTGATGCCATGAATTGGCGGGCTCCTTCGGAAGGTGGAAGGCTCGCGAACGCGTTGCGACCTTGGGGGTCCAGGGCGAAGTTGCCGAAACTGATGTTGCCATCCTCCTGCGTCCCCGGGCTGGCCTGGGTGAAACTCAGATTGGCGACATCCGACCAGTGCTCCATGGCCCTGAGTGCCGATTCCTTTTGCGCTTGATTGAATTCGCTGAACTGCGTGAGCCCCAGCTGGCGGAATGACTGCCCCGCCGTTGTCAGAAAACGATAGGCGATGTCCGTTTTTCCATCACCGTTAAGATCAGGCCAACGCAAATTGTCACGGGTTATCTCATCGGCCGCCTGCTGGATGCTGTAGGAAGGCTTGCCATTGATCTCGCGCCCGCCGCCGCGTTGATCGGCGTGCAGTACGCGATCCAACTGAGTGACGGTCGCGCTGGCATAGGGTGAAATGGTAATTGTGGGTGAGTTCGTCATAGCGTGTCTCCGAGGCTCTCAATCAGTGAGATGACAAAATAACGGGGGAGGTATTCCCACCGTCGCCGTCGACTCTAGGTCTGCCAACAGCGGGTTGGCAGGCGCTTTTCCTGAGTGACACCCCATACATTTCCGTCCGGCGTGTATCCCGATTCCCCCATCCTATGGCATCCCCTCTACAATGCCTCCCATTCATTCGCGGGGGCTTCATGGACATCGAACTGGCACGCACCTTCCTCGAAATCACACGCTGCGGCAGCCTGGCCGCGGCGGCAGAGAAACTGCACGTTACCCAGACCGCCATCACCGCCCGCGTGAAAAACCTGGAGAACCAGCTGGGCTGCACGCTGTTCGTGCGCAACCGGGCCGGGGCACGACTGACCGCCGATGGCGAGGCGTTTGTGGTGTACGCCAATCAATTGCTGCAAACCTGGGAAGCCGCGCGCCGCGACCTGCCGTTGCCCGATGGCTATCGCAATGTGCTGCATATCGGCGGCGAGGTGAGCCTGTGCAACCCGCTGATGCTCGGCTGGGCCCAAGCCCTGCGCGAACACATCCCCGGTCATGCCCTGCGTACGGAAATCCGCGAGGGCGACTATCTGTTGCGTCAACTGGAACTGGGCGTGCTCGACGCCGCGCTGGTGTTCCAGCCGCACTACTGGCCGGGGTTGCAGGTGGAGCAGGTGTTGGAGGAAAAACTGATCCTGGTGCAATTGGCGAGCAAGCCCGAGCCCTACGTCTATATCGATTGGGGCCCGGGGTTTCGCCAGCAGCATGACGCCGCCCTGCCCGACCGGGCCCGCGCCGCCGTGAGTTTCAACCTCGGCCCGCTGGCACTGCAATACATCCTGGAGAACGGCGGCGCCGGGTACTTCCGCACGCGAGTGGTGCAAAGCTACCTGGACAGCGGCGTGATGCGGCGCGTAGCCAAAGCGCCCGAATTCAGCTTTCCGACGTACCTGGTGTACGCACGGGCGCGGGATTCGGCGGTGTTGCAACAGGCGCTGGAACTGTTGCGCGGGGTGGTCAAGGCCGAAGGGGATTGGTCACAGCGTTGGGATCCATTGAGTTAAGCCATCAGCCATTGCCGCAAAAAAGGGGGCAGCCTGTGCAGGCTGCCCCCTTTTTCACTGACGCGTCACGATCAATGCACGATGGTCTGGGTGCAGATATGCCCCAGGCTGACGTACTGCACATTGTCACCACCGACGCCTACCCCCGGAAACTCAGCCAGCTCGATGCGCCAGCCGCCCTGGTTGTAGGTGGTGTCCCACTTGTACGGCACACCGGTGCTGCTGTCGTTGATGACCGTATGGTAATCGCCGAAGCAGCTGCCGATATTTGCCGTGGCCGAGGTCGCACCTGCGCTGTTGGTGGTGGCCGGGTAGTCGACCCAGCGGTAGTCGAAGTCGATGAAGTGGTTGTCCACGCGCAGCACCGGCGTGACACCCAGCAACGGCGCTCCGGTGGAGTCGGACCATTGCGTGCTCCAGTTCAAAACCCGCGCGGTTTGCGTGGCCAGTGGCATTTCCGATACCGGCACACGAACGATGTTGTCACCCTTCACATCGTGGTTATTGAGGCGCGGCGTGGAGCCCAGGCTCAGCTGGTACTGCTTGGTCGCATCCTGCGCCACGTTCGGGTTGGCCCGTACGCGCACTTTGACCGTGGTGCCCGGCGCTACGCTGGGGTAGGTCGACGTCGAACCCGCCGGCACCGTGACCCAATTGACCCCGTCGAAACGGTCGAAGATCCACTGGTTGCGACTGCCGGTTTCATCACCGGCCAGGTACATACTCACGCTCTGGCCGCGCACGGCCTTGAAGTCGAAGTAATCGACATCGTTGGCGTTGTCGAGGTTACCGCTGACTTTGTTCATCGAGTCCGGCAGCACGAAGGCGGTTTGCGGCGTGTCGTTGGGTTCGTAGGCATCGATATTGGTGTCTACGGCAACGCCAAAGCTGAACTGCCCGTTGCTGGCGGCGTTGGCCACCATGTACCAGTAATAATCCCCCGCCGGCAGCACGCCATTGAGGTATTCATCGGCGTTGCCGGCGGCATCCGAAGAGCCGACCAGGCTCAGGTTGCCCTGGCCGTCGTCGAGGAACAGGTTCAGCGACATGTCGGTGCCGGCGCTCTGGTTGACCAGTTGCACTTGGATGCGCGCATTCTGCGGCAGGTTGAAGTGGTAGGCGAACTCGTTGCCGGTCTGCACCCCGTCCACGCTGTAGAGCGTGTTGATATCCAGCGTGGGGAACAACGGCTCGAACGCAGCAATGGCAGCGGCGCTCAATTGGGCCTGCGCCGGTTTTTTCAGTTCACCGACCACGGTGTCGAACGGTGCGGTTTTCACCGCCTGGGTCAGCGCCTTGGACTGGCCGGTCTTGGCGGCCTTGAGTTTTTGCTTGAGCGAGGCCGAAACCTTCGCCCCATCCAACTTGCCGCCGGGCTTGAGCGCCTTGTCGACCGCCTGCCGGACGGCCTGGGCACTGAGTTTCTGAGGGGTTTGCTCCGCCAGCGCAAAGGCCGAAACAAAGCAGGAGGCGGCCATGGCCGCGCCGAGCATAAAGGCTTTTTTCGATTTCATTTTTTATCCATCCATAGTTAAAAACTGAAGGTCAGGTGACATCCGGTCACCTGGGATGGACTGTAGGACTTTACTGTATAGATGTACAGTATTTTTTGAAAAAAATGTGGGAGACTTCAGATTTCAATGCCGCCCCATCTACGCCAGACAGCCCCGATGATCAACGCGAGAGCCCAAATGTGACACAGGCGATAGGGCCATAGAGCCCAGCGTTTGAGAGCTAACGGAACGCAGCCCAACTCAGCCTCGGTCACAAGTCCTTCTTTCACATGGCACTTTGGCATTGAGAGGATATCGATCATCAAACCCATGCGATGAAATCTGGCGAGTCTCTGGTTACGCCCCCATTTACGTTTGTGTTCAAGAACCATTTTGTTCTTACTGAAATAACTCTCCAGCTCTTCCAGCTTTCTATGTTCGGCAAATAACATCAGTCC
>NZ_JBHGZU010000026.1:0-59078 GCF_042610415.1 Pseudomonas sp. MD330_10 | reverse complement strand
CATGGGCTTCCCTTGCGATGAAATTCTCAGAAATCATAGCAAGGGTATGTCCGGGCGTTTTTACACACTCTGGGCCAGAAGCGGTCATTTAAAAAAAGACGGCTTCTGGCTCAGCATTTCCACAGTAGGTTGCAAGGATCGGTCAGCGGTGAAGCAGCACTGCGTCCTGAATACCAAGGCTTAGCCAAATGGGCCCGAGTGCGATCAATCAGTGATCATGAATAAATGTTAAATAGCTGACCAACGCTTCAGTGGCTGTGGTCATGAGGCGCAACAGCAGGACCAACGCCATATTCCTCGTCCGTAACCTTTTCCAACCATTCAACGTTTTTGCCATTCAACGCTTCTTGCACCGCAATGTGAGTCATTGAGGTGGTGGCGGTTGCGCCGTGCCAATGTTTGTGGCCGGGCGGGCACCAGATGACGTCGCCTGCACGAATCTCGACGATGGGCTCGCCTTCGCACTGCGTCCAGCCGCAGCCGGCGGTGACGATCAGGGTCTGTCCGAGCGGGTGGGTGTGCCAGGCAGTGCGTGCCCCGGGTTCGAAGGTCACACTGGCAACGGACACTCGGGCCGGTTCCGGCGGGAAGTTCAGGGGGTCGATCCTCACAGTACCGGTGAACCACTCCTCCGGGCCTTTGATGGAGGGCTGCGAACCTGGGCGTTTGAGTTCCATGACTTTTCCTTTCGTTTCGGTGTTGGTTTTGAGGTGTGTATGCAGCGGTGACCTGGGTCAGGCCGCTGCAATGCCGACTGATATCAGCGATGTCCGCCATCAGGCCTGATCAGGCAGCGCGTATGCCACGATGTAGTCTCCTTTTTGCGTAGTGGCGGAGTTGCCGCCCGCGCTGATGAGCACGAATTGCCTGCCGGTCTTGGGCGAGACGTAGGTCATTGGCGTCGCCTCAGCGCCGACCGGCAAACGTCCCTTCCAGAGTTCTTTGCCCGTGCGCACATCGAAGGCGCGGATGTAGAAATCCTGAGTGCCGGCCATGAACACCAACCCTGTCGAGGTGGTGATCGGACCACCCCGAGTAGGCATACCGATTGGCATCGACAAATGGGTTGCAATACCCAACGGACCGGTTTGCTCGGTCGTACCCAAGGGCGTTGACCATGCAATCTTGCGCGTCGCCAGATCAATGGCCGTGAGAGTGCCATAAGGCGGTTCCTGGCATGGGATGCCCAGCGGCGAGAGGAAGCGACCTTGCTCGATACCCCACGGAGTGCCCGCCTGCGGCGCGTTGCCTTCATGGCCACCGCCACTGAGGGTTTTCTCGTCGTAGGCGGCGCGTGGAATCATGCGATTCCAGATGGCAACGCGGGTGTCGTTGACGATCATGTAGCCAAGGTTTTCAGCGATGGAAACCGAACCCCAGTTCATGCCTCCCAACCAGCTCGGATACTGAATCGTCAGGCGCTCGCTCGGAGGCGTGAATTCACCCTCATAGCGCGCCTTGCGAAAATCGATTCGGCAGATCAACTGATCCAGCGGCGTGAGACCCCACATGCGCTTTTCGCTCAGAGGCTCGGTGCCAATGGACGGCATGCCCACAGAGTATGGCTGCGTCGGTTCGGTACGATCGTCAGCCACGCCGCCCTGTGGAACCGGTCGTTCCTCGACCTGCGCTATCGGGGTGCCGGTGCGACGGTCAAGCATGAAAATCTGGCCGCGCTTGGTGGTCTGGATGAGCGCCGGGAGCATGCCGCCATGGCCATCCGGAACGTCATAAAGCGCTGGCTGCGAGGGTACGTCGTAGTCCCACAGATCATGATGAACGGTCTGGAAACGCCAGCGTTCGCGGCCGGTAGCAATGTCCAGCGCGACGATGGAAGAGGAATAGCGATCATCGGCTTCGGTGCGATGGCCGCCCCAAAAATCCGGGGTCGCGTTGCCGGTCGGCAGGTAGATCAAACCCAGCGCATCATCGAAGGCAGGTGTGGACCAGACATTCGGTGTGCCGGGGGTGTAGGTTTGACCTTCTGGCGGCTCACGCGTAATCGCCGGATTACCCAGATCCCAGGCCCAGGCGAGTTGCCCGGTTCGCGCATTGAACGCGCGGACTACGCCAGACGGTTCGCCGGTTTTCTGGTTGTCCCACACCAGCCCGCCGACAACGATCAGATCACGAACCACTGTGGGTGCCGCAGTCGGAAAATACAGATCCTGATCCTGGCCTCCCATGCCGATGCGCAAACTCACGCTGCCATGGTCGCCAAAGTCAGTACAGGCCTGCCCGGTCCGCGCATCCACTGCGACCAGTCGTGCATCGACGGTGGTGGCGATGATCCGTCGCGCACAGGCTTGCGGGCCAGCAGCCGTGACAGTGGCGGCCTGCTCAGGTGTCGCGTCGTAGTAACCCACGCCGCGACAGCGCGGGTAGGTGTTGTTGGCTTGCACCTTGGGATCGTGATGCCAGATCTCCTTGCCGGTGTCGGCGTCGAGCGCGAACAACTGACTGGACTGGGTGCAGCCGTAGACCATGCCGTTGACATGAAGCGGCGTCACGACATGGCCCTGGCTGCCTGCGGGAATTTCGCCTGTCCGGTAAGTCCACGCCACCTTCAGACCCGATACGTTCTGCGGTGTGATCTGGTCGACCACCGCATGGCGTGTGCCTGAAGGTGTGTGACCGAAATAGCGCCAGTCGGTCGCAGGCTCAACCGTTCCGACTGCCTTGCCCGGCACAGGCGCTGGCGTTCCGTCAGCCGTCTGGATAGGCTGCGGTTGCAGCGCCGTGTAAAAGGTTACGCCCAGACCAACCGCCACCACTGCCGCCGTAAGGTATGCCAGCGGTGCCGATGCGGGACGTCGGCGAGCCCGCAGATGCGGGGCCGCCAGCAGCACAAAAACCAACGCCACGCCCAACGCGAACAGCCGGGAAAACAGTGGCCAGAACGCCAGGCCCACATCCCACACCGACCAGACGACCGACGCGGCGAACACCAGCAGATACACCACCGCTCCCGGTAACCGCTGCCGTATCAAAAACAGGCCGCTGACAAACAGTCCCGCTCCCGCCAACGCGAAATACCACGACCCGCCCAGCACGACGAGATACCCGCCCCCCACAAGCAACGCCAAACCAACAAGTAAGACGACGATACCGAGGATGATCAGCAGTGCAGTTGTTAACCTGGAAGTGCTCAATGGCGGCATGGGTCTGGGTTCCTTTCAGATGATTTCAGGCGAAGCGTGGCCACGACTTCAACAAGGTTGAAATCTGAAATCCGGGGTTTTGTCGTTAGGCGTCAGGTGTATGCGGCTGCAATCACATCAGCGCATGATGAACCCGCCGTCCACGGAGATGGACTGGCCAGTGACATAGCTTGAAGTCGAACTGCTCAGCCAGAGCACGGCATCGGCAACCTCTTCAGGTTTTCCATGACGGCCCATCGGAATCATCCGGGTCATGCCAGCTAGCGCGTCACCCTGCCCCGCTGCGACCATCTGATCGGCCATCGGCGTCCATATCAGCCCTGGGCAGACCGCGTTAATGCGGATGTTGCGAGCGGCGTATTCCAGGGCCGCGCTCTTGGTCAGGCCGATCACGCCGTGCTTCGCCGCGTGATAGTTGGCACGCTCGGCACCACCCACCAGGCCACCCAAAGACGAGCAATTGACGATGGTGCCGCTGCCTTGGCGGCGCATGTGTTCCAATTCGAACTTCATGCAGCTCCAGACGCCGCGCAGGTTGACCGACATGACCTTGTCGTAGTCCTCGACCGTCGCATCGGCGATTTCCGCCAGCTTGTTCTGGATACCGGCGTTGTTGAACGCCGCGTCCAGACGGCCAAAAGTGGCGACGGCTGCCTTGACCATCGCTTCGACCTGATCCATGTCAGAGACGTCGCAACGAATACCGATGGCGCGATGACCTTCGGCGATCAAAGCCTCGGCAGCCGCCTGCGCGGCTTCGCCGTTGACGTCGGCCAATGCCACAGCGGCACCTGCACGGGCAAAGGCCTGCGCGGTCGCCAGACCGATACCGGACGCAGCGCCGGTGACCAGTGCGACCTGATTCTCGAATGAAAAGCTCATGGGGGTGTTCCTCAGTTTCAATGGTTCAAGTTCTAAAATGGATCAGTGATCGTCAGGGGCGCGCAGCACCCATACCGCGCTGGCAAGGCAACCCACTCCGCAAACGGCCAGTACCAACCCCATCGGCCAGGGTGTGCCGTCAGCGAAAATCGCCACAAGCGCCGAGCCGAAAATGCCCGCGCCGTATTGCAGAGCACCGGCCAGCGCCGAGGCTGAGCCTGCGAACTCAGGCATACAGCCCAGCGCACCCGAGATCGAGTTCGCCAACACCAGCCCTGTGGCTGATACGAATAAAAGGCAGCCGCAGATCATCAGAGGCAGTCCGCCCAGATCGGCCCACGTATTGATGGCGAGCACCAGTCCGGCCACGCAAGATACCAACCCACCCACGGTCATCATCGTGTCGCTGGTGTAGCGGTTGAGCAGCCTGGCGTTGATCTGATTGGTGAGCATCAGCCCGACGATCCCGGCGCCAAACAAGGCGCCGTACCATTGGGGAGTGACGTGGTGGTAGGTGATGTAGGCAAACGGAGAGCCGGCGATGTAGGCGAACGTTCCGGCGTAAAAGAACCCACCCGCAGCGACATAACCAATGAATTTGCGGTGGCTTAGCAAACTTCCGTAGCGCATCAGGATTGCACGGGGTGAAGTAGGCGTTCGACGGCGAACTGGAAGGGTCTCGGGCAGCCACAGTAGACTGGCCAATGTCGTCAGCGCGACCAGCACCAGCGTCCAGAAGATCGCCTGCCAGGACAACCAGTGCAGAATCTGCCCACCCACAGTCGGACCGGCCAATGGGGCAATTGCCATGATGGTCATCAGCGTCGACATCTTCTGCGCTGCCCGCTGGCCTTCGTAAAGGTCGCGTACCATGGCTCGTGCCAGGACGACATTGGCGCACGCGCCCAATGCCTGAACAACTCGCCAGAAAATGATCGTCGAGCCGTCAGCAGCAAGCGCGCAGCCGCTGGAACCGATGATGAACAGCAGCAACCCCAGCGCGACTGGCAGGCGCCGCCCGAAGCGATCACTGAACGGCCCCCAGAACAGCTGGCCCAGACTGAACCCCGCCAGATAACCGCTGACCGTCAGTTCCATCATGCCGCTGGTGGCATGCAGCGACGTCGCCATGACCGGCATCGCGGGCAGGTAGAGGTCAGTGGAAATAGAGGCGAACGCCAACAATGCACTGAGAATCAACAGAACCCGCAGCCCATGCTCAACAGTATTTTTCGATACATCGGCCAGCGCGACGTCACTACGCGGCGCAATCAACTCCAGTTTGCTCACTGTGTGTTCTCTCGGGGAAAATACGAATGCTTGCCGCGCAGGATTATTCTCCTGGAGCCTTGATCTTCAATGCTGGAAAGGGGAACGCGACGCCATTGTTCGATGGGATTACGGTAATCAACCTCGATTGAGACGATAACCCGCCAAGATCGGGATGTTCCTGTGAGGAATGCTCATCAATAGTCCCCGCCGCGTTGGCAGTGGTCTGACGGCCTACTGATGAGCATTGCTCATCGCTTCATGCAGGATTTGAGGGGTAGTTCTGTCGAAGATGTTCCTCTAGCGTTTCAGCTCCTCCGAATAACGAGCAGGAGCTTACCGATGAAAGCACTCGCCACCCTATCTGCGCTGGCCGCGACATTGATGGCCTCAATGTCTGGTTACGGCGCCGAAATTCCCACCGAGAAAACCATGAACGTGGTTCGCAACGGCGAGCAGGCGTCCATCATGGGTGCGCCCGGAAATTTTGTGGGTAGCGCCCGGATCGATCCTCTGATTGCGGTACGTGCACCCTCGAAAGTGTCGGCAGGTGCAGTGACCTTTCAGCCCGGCGCGCGCTCGGTGTGGCACACCCATCCCTTGGGGCAGGCATTGGTCGTCACGGCTGGCATGGGCTGGATCCAGCAGGAAAACGGCGAGAAAATCGTTATCAAGCCTGGCGATGTGATCTGGACGCCACCCGGCGTCAAACACTGGCATGGCGCGACTGCAACGACCGGGATGAGCCACATTGCGATCCAGGAGTCTCAGGATGGCAAGAATGTGGAGTGGCTGGAGCCTGTCACTGAGGCACAGTACGAGGCGTCGCGATGAAATGGGCAAAGGCCGGACTGGCCTCACTGTCATTGTTGCTGGCAGCGTGCTCCAACCATACGCCCGGCGACTCGGCTCAAGTACCTCCTGTTCCAAGCCTGGATGACATGCGTGCCGTGTCTCCAACGTTGGCACACAACACTGAATCGATGCTGCTCGGAGAAGTGTGGAAACGCCCCGGGTTGTCTCCTCGCGACCGCAGTCTGGTCACCCTCGCAGTGCTGATTTCCAAGCAGCAAACGGTCGAATTGGCCTACCACCTGAACCTGGCCTTGGATAACGGCGTTAAGCCTTCGGAAATTTCCGAAGTCATCAACCATCTGGCTTTCTACACCGGTTGGGGCAATGCCACCGCAACCATCCTGGTGACCAAGCAGGTGTTCGCCCAGCGCGGCGTCACAGTGGAGCAACTCCCCCCCGTGTCCCCTCCGCTGCTACCTATCGACCAAGCATCCGAGAAAGTTCGCACGACCTTTGTCGACAAGACAGTCGGTCCGGTATCACCGGGTGTGGTGCATTACACCAGCGCTGCGCTCTTTCATGACTTGTGGCTACGACCCGGGCTCGCCCCACGAGATCGAAGCCTCATAACGGTCAGCGCTCTAATCGCCACCGGGCAGGTCGCACAGCTCGGCGCACACCTCAACCGAGCCATGGACAACGGGCTGACTCAGGGAGAAGCCTCTGAGGTGCTGACACAACTGGCGTTCTACACCGGATGGCCAAATGTGTTTACCGCAGTGCCTGTGGTCAACGATGTATTTGCTGGCCGCAAGAAAACCTAAGGAGCGAAGCTGCATGAGTGAAAAGACATCTGACGCGACGCCTTCGGCCATGAGTCGGCGCAAAGTACTGATGGCGGGAGCAGGACTGGCGGCTGCTCCCTTGCTGAGCGGAGCAGGCGAATCAGTAGCCCAGGCTTCGGAACCCGCACAACTCAAAGGGCCGTTCAGCGTCCGTGCCTACGGCACGAAAGGGGCCAGGGCGGGCTTTGCGCCCATGCAGATCCAGCGCCGGGCCGTAGGCCCCAAAGATGTGTTGATCGATATTGAGTATGCAGGCGTCTGCCACTCGGATATCCACATCGCACACAGCGAATGGTCCGAGACACCCTACCCCTGCGTGCCTGGCCATGAAATTGTCGGAAAGGTCTCAGCTGTTGGAGCGCAGGTCAGCAAATTCAAGGTGGGTGATTATGCAGGTGTCGGGTGCATGGTGGACGCTTGCGGTAACTGCGAAAACTGCCTGGCAGACCGCGAACAGAACTGTCTCGAAGGGACGACATTCACCTACGCATCCCCAGACAAGGTGTTGGGAGGGATGACGTATGGCGGCTACTCGGAACGCATCGTGGTGGCCGAGCATTTTGCGATCCGCATGCCGTCGGGCGCCAACCTGGCAGCCATGACGCCACTGCTTTGCGCGGGCGTCACGACCTTCTCATCGATGCAGCACTGGAACCTCAAACCTGGGCAAAAAGTCGCCGTCATCGGCCTGGGAGGATTAGGACATGTTGCAGTGAAACTGGGTGCCGCTCGGCGAGCCGAGGTGACGGTCTTCACCACCACTGCCAGCAAAGTTCAGGACGCCAAGCGCTTGGGTGCGGGTGAGGCGATCTTGTGGAGCGATGAAGCAGCCTTTGCTCGACTCGCCAACCACTTCGACCTGATCATTTCCACGGTGCCGCAGGCCTACCCCATGCAGCGCTTCGTCAACCTGCTGAAACTGGATGCGACGTTCGTTAATGTCGGCGCTCTGGATGACTTGCAAGGATTGAGCGGAATGCTGATGGCGTTTGGGCGCAAAACATTCGCTGGATCCCTGATTGGCGGGATCGCCGAAACTCAGGAAGTCATCGACTACTGTGCGGCACGCAACATCACCGCGGATATCGAATTGATCAATCCAGACGAGATTGACCGGGCCTATGCACGAGTTGTCGATAAGGATGTGCGCTATCGATTCGTCGTCGATATAGCCGCCTCGAAACGAGCCTGAGATACCCAGCCGCGTCGAGGTCTGATGCGGCTACGGCAGGCACTCGCCCATTGGTTTAAGTTCCCTGATCAGGTCGATCAACAGCGTAAGGCCCATCGGGACCTGCCGGTGGCTCGAAAAGTACATGTGGAATCCCGGGGCTACGCTGGCCCAGTCATCGAGCACCCGGATCACCTCCCCGCGCGCCACCAGAGGAGCAATCGCAGGCTCCGGGGCGTACATCAGACCAGCTCCCTGGCGCACCAGCGAAAGCCCGACGCGTGTTTCGTCGATGGTGATGCAGCCCGGGACGGCAATTGCCAACTGCTCATCGTCCTTTTCGAATTCCCAGTCATACATGGCACCATTGCCCAGGCGAATGCGCAGGCAGCGATGTTGCACAAGATCGTTCGGATGCTGTGGCACGCCGAAACGTTTGAGATAGCCCCGACTGCCCGCCACCACCCAGCGGATGTCCGGCGACAGACGCTGAGCGATCATGTCCTCGGGCACCGTACCGCCGTAACGGATACCGGCATCGTGCCCGCCGCCGATGACGTCGACGATCAGGTTGGTGACTGTCAAATCGACTTGCATGTCCGGGTAGCGGTCGTTAAACACCGGGAGAACCGGGCCCAACAAGAGATCGGCAGCGTCACTGAGAAGATTAAGACGAATACGCCCGGTAGGCTCATCCCGATAACGATTCAACGCTTCGGCTGCTTGAGCGATTTCGTCCATAGGTTTGCAGATAAAGCCGTGCAACTCCTCGCCTGCCGCCGTCAGCGTGACACTGCGAGTGGTGCGGTTGAGGAGACGAACGCCGAGACGCGTCTCAAGCCCCTTGATGGCATGGCTCAACGCAGACGCACTGATGCCAACCTCCTTGCCCGCCCGGCTGAAGTTCTCGTGCCGGACAATGGCCAGGAAATAAACGAAATCGGCAAGATTCGCACGGTTAAGATTCATATCCCATGGTCCGTTCGTGATGGACGAGGCCCCGTTAGCCATCCAAAGTGGCCACCATTCTACGGGTTATGGAGCTGATGACCGATGAGCATTAATCAGCACATAAGTATAAATTGCTCATCAGTATTTTTAGGGTCGATTGTGCGCGTGTTATGGGCTCCACCCTCACGAATCTGCTTAATGAGTTGCGAGTGACACGAGTAGTCGGTAATCGACATCGGTTCTGATTCGCGAGGAGCTGTACCGGACGTCCTAATGTTCTGTCGGGGATGAGCGATTGGAACGTCACCTAGCAGCTAATACCCAACTGTGAGGCAGTCTAGGGAGCTAGCCCCGGGATGACCGCTTTGGGTCGAAAGTCGTCAATCGCGAAGCGCAGCTATTGGCCGGGAGCTGCGGTACGCAACTGAAAGCTTCCGGCCCAAAAAAGCGGCTCCGAATCGCCGAATGAAGGCTAAGAAACCTGATCACCGATCACTATGATGGGTGCTCCGAAGGTTACATCAGATAGCCGAGTAGCCTCAGCTAATGCCCGTAAAGGGGCAGGCAAATCGAAAAGTGTCAGTGGATTCAGTGGGCGGCATTGCAGCTCATACCCCCTCAAGGCTTGGCGTGAATCGCGATGAACGTCTGACCAGTCGTACGCGAAGAACCCACGTTTGGCAAATTCAACGAAAGCGTTTACGCCAGCCCTGGCAGTGACCCGATCTGCATCGGACACCTCCGGCAATGAGAGGACAAATTCTTCGGAGTTTTCGACGGAGGGCATTGCGGAATCAGGAACCGGCCCCGGCCCCCCCGTAGTGAAGAGCGCAACCTGCCCGACGGCGTCGGTGGCGACCCATCCAACATCAAAGTCCTGGAGAACGAAGGGAGCCACCATTTGCACCTACTTTATAAAAAGGGACGAGCTGATTTCCTAACTCTACTTGCCAGCCCAGAGTGTGTAAAAGCGCGCCGGCAAACTCTTAAAGCGGGAAGAAATTCGACAAGTTCATTGTCCCAGCTTTAAACATCCGGTTCTGGCCGTTTTCTGCCTGTGACGACCGATTGAATTCGGCCATAAGCGGACATGTCAGAAAAATTGTGGTCGGTGATGCCATCTATCTCCATCTCGTGACAGCGCCAGAAAACGCTTGGCCTTTGTCTGGATGTCTACCTCAAAAGCGGACGACCAACTCGGTTCTGGTTTCGCCCAGCTTGCCTCCTCCGCAAGTGCAAGCTGGCTCACTTCTCTGCCTCTTGGATACGCCTGGTATGTCAAGTCGGCTAAAGGCCACGCCCCCGATGCGCATTGATTCGGCTCACGTTTAGGTTTGAACTATCCGCAATGTCCGGATAGCTACCTATCGCTGGAATTCTGAATATCCCAAGCTAAAAGGCATCCAATGCTCTACACAGCCCTGCCTTCTCAACAGGCTCGTTTTCAGGTTTTCCAGCTGGGTTTAAGCGCTGCAACGCGACCAGGCACTGGCCACCGTCGAGCAGGATCAGTTCGTAATCTTGCCCGGCCTTGGGGGTGAAGTGAAAGCTTTGCCTGCATCTATAGGAATTACCGCCGGAAACATAGCCCTCACTCTGGAAGTTCATGGCAAAAGGCTTGTTCGCCGGCACCTTCAGTTCGCTACGCGCGGAGCCTTGCGGCTCCACCCGGCGGTTGCTCTCGGGCATGCCCAGGCTGCGACCATTATTCTGCCCCGCAAAGCCGGACTCGGACACGGCCATCACCCCGGCGCCAGGCACACGCCAGTCGATGCAGTCACGGCCCGGCACGCCGCGCGCCATGCCATTGGTGATCACACGCAAGCGTGCGGTATCCCCGGATGTGGGTTCAACATAGGCCGTATTGTAAGCACGGATATTGGAAATATTGCCGCAGCCACTCACGGCCAGAGCCAGGCCTGCGATCAGAAACGCTCTCATTGAAATCCTTTTTTTGAGGCTTAACGGCAGTGATAAGGGCTTTCGCTGCGCAGTTCCTCGCCGGTGCGGGCATCGCGAATGATGACCGTCGCCCCCGGCGCATTGAGGCAGAACGCATTGCGTATGGGGTAGATGTTATGGCCCTCGGCGGTGAAGGTGCCAAGCTTGGTTAACGGGCCGCCGGAGGCGTCCTGAGCCGTCACGGTGTATTCACCCGACATGGTCAGACAGCCGCTCAGTAACAGCGCCAAGGTGGCGCAGATTGGATATTTCACAAGTGATGTCCCTATCGTGTTGAGTGACGAGCCCTCAAAAAGAAGGCGGTTTTTTTGTGGTTTCATTGCGCCGACTCGCAGGCCTTCAACGGCTCCTTGGGGTGCGATGCACAGATATTGAAACCGTCACGCCGGGTGTAGCCCGCGCGCTTCATACACACAAAGCGCTGGGCCATCTCCTGGAAGCTGGCCCTGGGATCAATGCCGGAACCATTCTTTTCACCACACGCCAACATGGACGCAACCACATCCTGGTGGCTGGCGCCGGGCTTCTTCCACAAGTCGGCATCGGCCGTGGGGGGCTAGAAGGGCTTGCTAAAGCAAGCGCTGACAAAAGGTGCAATCAACACAATTAACGCCAGACGTTTGAGCTGCATCCTGAATTTCCTTATTTGCGCGGGCTCACCGGCGCCAGCACGGGCCGACCCTCGGGCCAGTATCGTGTGCAGGCATTTGGGCCGTAGGCGTAACAGCTGTGCATTGTCGTCTCGCCCTTCAATACGTTGATAAGCTCTTTAAACAGGCTACTGCCCTGGGGTATCACCCCGCCGGTGCCTGGGTTATTGCCCATGATGAACCACGTACCTACCGGGTCGTAGTTATGGACCTCGTACTTGAGGACCAGGTTCGCCCGTTCGACGGGGTCGGTGACGGCTGCGCGATTTTGCAAATAGGCCAGCTGTTCATCGGCGCGATAGACATTGAATGCACCGCCAAAGTCATACACCGTGTGTTTTTCTAAGCATGCCTTGGGCGTCCGGTAGATTGGCAATGGAATCTCGCGAGATACTTATCAAAACCATCGGGCGCCCCCTCCAGCTTAATTAGCCATGACATGCGCTACTCCTTGCGGTGCTCTAGCAATCGAAAAAGTCTCGACACTAGCACTTTGGCACCCAGTAGCTTCATCCGCCCCATACCTCGAGCCGTGAGCGATTACTGGAGCAGCTTCTGCGGAGGAAATGAGCGGCCGTAAAGCTTACTGGCATTGCTGGCTCTCACAGACCAGCCCTGACCCGGCAGTACGCCCGAATCGTCAAGCGTGGAAAAAGCTATTGGCCTTGAACCGGCTATGTTCGGCACCCACATGATGAGACGTACGAAGGCGTCACTGATCTATCGCAGGGCCAGAAACCTGAGGGCACTTCAGCTCCTAGCACCTTTATGCGATTGCCGCGGCGGTTGGCGAACAGATAAGCGCAGTGCGGCTGCGCCGCACCGAACACCACGATCGCCTTAGCTAACGCAGTTTCGGTACCAGCACGCATGTCCATCGGAGCGGTGACGAGCCAGATGGCGTCGATGCGGATCATCGCAACAGGTCTCGAAGAAAGGTCGCGCATGCAGCAGCATTTTCAGTGGGCCAGTTCAATTTAACGATGCCGCGTGGGTGCTGGATCTCAACGCAGATATTCGATGACGCTGCGTGCGAACTTGCTGCGGCCAACGGCATGGGTAATGGAATAAATGCATGTTAAAGCACGACGCTTTTGTGCGTGTGCACCCGAATCCATTTGTGGACGAGGTTTGCGTTGAGGCTATGGCTGAGCGCAATGCTGGCAATCGAAGCACCGCGCTGGGCACACTCTTGAATGACCTGGGCGTTGAAGGATTTGGAATAGGAACGGCGTGTTGGCCGCATGAAATACCCGCTTAAACGGCTAGAGCTGGTGCCCACTTAAATTTAAGTGCACACCATCTCTTGGCTTTGCGGGGCTGGGTAGATGACTTGGCCGGACGCATACAATCAATCTACAGGTTGTTTTATTAATGGGTGGATCACTTTGAATCTTGCTGATTAGCGCCGAGTCAGCCATCAGCTGATCGCCGAATGTCGGCCCCAAACTATTCCCCTGAACGAAAATGGCATAATATGCCAACAATCAAAAGTACCTGTTTGCATGGACCTGGAGCTAGTTATGGCGACGCGAAACGTTGTGCTCACCCCTCACCAGGAACAGGTTATCCAGGACCTGGTGCAGTCCGGCCGTTATCAGAATGCCAGCGAAGTGATGCGAGAAGGTTTGCGCCTATTGGAACAGCGCGTCGCCGAAGACACCGCCAAAATTGAGGCCCTGCGTCAGGCGACCTCGATCGGCATCATGGATCTTGAGCACGGGCACTTTACTCAGTTGAACGAAGGAGATCTGGAGCACTACCTCGAGGGCTTGAGCCTGGAGGCCATCCTCCCCGCGCGCGAGAAACACTGAGCATGCCGCAATATCGGATTTCCAACGCGGCGCGCACCGACATTGTCGACATCCTCAGGCTCTCCCAGACGCAGTTCGGCGATCAAGCACGCCACCGCTACCAGGCGCTGATCCTCTCCGCATTACAAGCTATCGCCGACACGCCCTATCGAATTGGCAGCCACGACCGCGATGAGCTTGCACCGGGCCTTCGCAGCTATCACCTCATCTACTCACGCCAGCAGGCTAAACACCCTCATGGAACGGTCAAAAGCCCGCGCCATGTCGTGTTCTATCGCGTGGCAAATGACGACGTGATCGAGGTCGTCCGACTCCTGCATGACGCCATGGAAGTGCAGTTGCACTTGCCTAACGACTGATCACCGACCTGGCCCAAAGGCTTAACTGGCCATGAACAGCGAAGGATAGGTGCTGAAAAACAGCCCCGACAACGCCGCTTAAAGGTATCGACTCATCACCCACGTCCTCTTCCGAACGAGCAAGGGTTTGCCAGATACGGGTCGCTCATCCAGTATAAGGAGGCGCACTGAATATCAGCCACGGCCACCGAGGTCCGTGTCAGAAATCGCCATTCGCGATCGCTCGTACACCCGGTGCGAGCAGGGGCAAATCTGGGGGCATATTTTAGATTTTTTGAGCTGAAAATATTGTCCTTGAGCCCAGTGAAAATGTTTTTCGGCGTTCCCGAGAGTCTTTAAGTGCCTTCAAAGTCATTAATTTTGGCGAGTTTGATAAAAATGACGCGACCCCGAGTTCGCCGTCTACGCGCTTGGAGGTCACCCTTTGTTCCCGAAAATGACCCATGAGCAAACCAAACCTTATATGAAATTCTAGGGTACCTGTTGCGCTACCCGCAGGCAGTAATGCCGTCGGCTACGTTCGACAACCCCTATTTGCGACTGACCCAAGGCCCTATCCCGCCTGCACAGACAAAGCAACCGCAGGATTGAGCTCTACCCCCTCTCCCAGTTGAGGCACGCCCTCCAGACGAATGATCAGTCGTGTACTGGCAGCTTTCAGATTGCCCCGTTCCAGCAGATCCAGCCGATTGGCCCAGTCCTGCATCATGTGCCGCCGCAACTCCACGTATTCGGCGTGGTTGTAGGTGGCACTGGTCTTGTCTGGATCCGCGTGGGATAGCTGGGCGTCAATCCACGGTTTGGGGTAACCGATCTCGTGCAACGCAGTGGACAGCGTGGCCCTGATTCCATGCCCCGTCAGTTGATCGACATAACCCATCCGGCGCAGGGCGCCATTGAGGGTGTTTTCACTGATCCGCTGGCCCAGGTTACTGCGATGGGCCAGCAAGTGGCGTTGCGCGGGACGCACTCGCTTCAACAGTTGGCGCACCACCTCCATCGCCTGAGTCGACAGCGGCACGATATAGGGAGGGATGTCCTGCGCACGCCTGCGCTTTTTGCGCATCTTCAGTTGCAACTGCTTGACCACCTCGGAGGGAATGGTCCACAACCCTCGCTCAAGATCAAACTGAGCGGGGGTCGCCCAACGCAGTTCTCCCGTGCGTACTCCCGTCAACAGCAACAGCCGTATTCCTAACCGCGTTTGTTCCATCCCGCCGTAATCACGCAAGGTGTGTAACAAGGCCGGAAGCTCGGCCATACGCAGGAAGGGTTGATGGACCACCGACGGCTTGGGCATCGCCACCACGTCCAGGTCTGAGGCGGGGTTCTGCTCTAGCGCCGGAACCTTGACCATGGCGAAACGAAACAGCTGATTGAACCAGGTCCGGCACTTCTCGGCAGTCGTGAACGCGCCGCGCTGCTCGATCCGCGCCAACACCGCTAGCAGATCAGGGCGACGAATGTCACCGATGGAGCACAGGCCAAGCGTGGGCAGCACGTCCTTGCCAAAGATCCGCCGAATCTGAGACAGCGTGCTTTGCCGGCCTTCCTTGAGGGAGAGCGACCGATGCTCGACCCAGTGGTCGAACGTACTCTTAAATGTGTTTTCTTCTGCCAGCCGGTCAGCTTCACGGGTGTGCCGGCGATGCGCCTGGGGGTTGACCCCTTGCGCCAATAATTTGCGCGCTTCGTCCCGAAGGGAACGCGCCTCACGCAAACTGACTTCGGGATAGGTGCCCATCGACATGCGCTTTTGCTTACCGTTCCAGCAGTAACGAAAGTGCCACGAACGCCCGCCCGAAGCCGTCACCGCCAGGGACAGACCATCAATATCGCCGAGAGTGTAGTCTTTGCCGGTGGGCTTGGCCTGCCGGACGGCAGCATCTGAAAGAGCCATGCTTCTAGCCTCCTGAAGGTTGGATTCAGGGCTAGATGTTCAGCAAATGACTCGTTGGGCTCCTGCAACAATCCGATCTCGAAGCCCGCCATTTTTATGGACTAGATTCTGGACTAAATCTAGTCCAGATACCCGTAGCTTTGAGTGGATGCCAACGGAACGAAAAAAGACGCCTAAGCGTCTATTTTCAATGACTTACAGACTTCCATGGAACTCTGTAGATCTATATTTGGAGCGGGAAACGAGACTCGAACTCGCGACCCCGACCTTGGCAAGGTCGTGCTCTACCAACTGAGCTATTCCCGCGTCTTGGTGGTGCGCATTCTATAGAATCCTCATCACCCGTCAACCCCTTGATTCAAAAATGTTTTATTTCTTTTCAACGGTGGTGCGCAGATGAGGCCAGGCGGCGCGTAAATATTGGAGCATGGACCACAAGGTGAGGCCAGCGGCGATGAGCAGTAAGGCGTAGCCCAACAGGACCCAAAAGGTGAAATCGGACGGATTGGCCAGCAGGATCACCAGGGCAAGCATCTGCGCAGCGGTTTTCCACTTGCCCATGTTGGAGACCGCAACGTGGGCGCGGGCGCCGATTTCGGCCATCCATTCACGCAGGGCCGACACCACGATCTCGCGGCCGATGATCACGGCGGCAGGCAACGTGAGCCACAGGTTGCCGTGCTCCTGTACCAGCAGCACCAGGGCCACAGCCACCATCAGCTTGTCGGCCACGGGATCGAGAAATGCGCCGAACGGCGTGCTCTGCTCCAGGCGACGCGCCAGGTAGCCATCGAGCCAGTCGGTCGCTGCCGCGAAGGCGAATACCGAACTTGAGGCCAGGTAGCTCCATTGGTAGGGCAAATAAAACAGCAAAATAAAAATCGGGATGAGCAGGACGCGTAGAACGGTAATCAGATTAGGGATATTCATCGGCACAACTGGCTACGAGGTGGAAAGGCATTCTATTCGCTGTGCAGATTCGCATAAATCAACTCAGCGAGCTTTTTACTGATACCGGGTGCTTTGGCTATCTCGTCAATGCTGGCACGGGACAGCTCCTGCAAGCCACCAAAATGTTTGAGCAAGTCGCGGCGGCGCGTCGGGCCCACCCCCGCAACCCCTTCCAGGGTTGAGGTTCGTCGAGTTTTGCCACGGCGGGCGCGATGGCCGGTAATGGCGAAACGGTGAGCTTCGTCGCGGATCTGCTGGATCAGATGCAGGGCCGGCGAGTCACCCTTCAAGGTGAACTCGTGGGCGGCATCATTCAAGTACAGCGTTTCAAAACCGGCCTTGCGCGTGGTGCCCTTGGCGACACCCAGCAGGATCAGGTCGGGCACCGCCAGTTCGTTGAGTACATCACGGGCCATGGAGAGTTGGCCCTTGCCACCATCCACCAACAGGATGTCAGGGAGTTTGCCCTCGCCATGCTTCAATTTACTGAAGCGCCGTGTGAGGGCCTGATGCATGGCCGCGTAATCGTCGCCGGCGGTGACCCCTTCAATATTGTAGCGTCGGTAATCGGACTTGATCGGCCCTTCCGGCCCGAACACCACGCAGGAGGCCACCGTGGCTTCGCCGCTGGAGTGGCTGATGTCATAGCATTCAAGGCGCTGCGGTGGCTCGTCCAGATTGAGCACCTCAGCCAAGGCATCGAAGCGTGCGGCAACATGCTGTCGATTGGCCAGGCGTGCACTCAGAGCCTGTTCAGCGTTGGTCACCGCCAGTTGCTGCCAACGCGCACGAGTGCCACGCACGCGATGGCTGATATCCAGCTCGCGGCCGCGCAGTTCGTGAATGGCTTCGATCAGTGCGGGGAAGTCTTCATGGACCACGTTGACAATCAGTTCCGAAGGCAAGTCGCGCTCCGGACTGCTGACATAGTACTGCCCCAGAAATGCCGCCATGACTTCGGCCACATCCTCGTCGATACCGGTCTGCGGAAAGAAATTCTTACTACCGAGAACCCGCCCGCCCCGCACGCTGATCAGGTGCACACAAGCACCGCCCGGGTTGACGAACGCGGCGATCACATCGACATCGCCACTGCCACCTTCCATGCTCTGCTGATCCTGCACCCGCCGTAGCAACGAGATCTGGTCGCGCAGTTCGGCAGCCCGTTCGAAATTCAGGGCATTGGCTGCCTGCTCCATGGCCGCTGACAACTCATCTGTGAGCGCATTGCTGCGACCTTCGAGGAACATCACAGAATGCCGTACATCCTCGGCATACTCCGCCGGCTCCACCAGCCCCACACAGGGCGCCTTGCAGCGCTTGATTTGGTATTGCAAGCAAGGCCGCGTGCGGTTTTTGTAGAAGCTGTCTTCGCACTGGCGCACAAAAAAGGTTTTTTGCAGCAGGCTCAGGCTCTCACGAATCGCCCCCGCGCTGGGATACGGCCCGAAGTACTTGCCCTTCTGCTTCTTGGCCCCGCGATGAATACTCAGGCGTGGGAAGTTGCCGTCGGACAGGAATACGTACGGGTAAGACTTATCGTCCCGCAGCAGGATGTTATAGGGGGGCCGCCACTCCTTGATCAGGGTCTGCTCAAGCAACAGCGCTTCGGTTTCGTTGGCGGTGATGGTGGTTTCGACCTGAGCGATACGCGCCACCAGGGCCGCAGTTTTCGGCGCGAGTCCGGTCTTGCGAAAGTAGCTCGACAGGCGGTTCTTCAGGTTCTTGGCTTTGCCCACATAAAGCAGGCGCGCCTCGCTGTCGAACATGCGGTACACGCCGGGGCGGCCGCTGCAAGTCGAGAGAAAGGCGCTGGGATCAAACGGCGTGGTCATGTCAGGCGCTGGCGTCCACCATGCCGTGGCGCACCGCGAGCAGGGTCAATTCAACATCACTGCTGATGGCGAGCTTCTCGAAAATACGATAACGGTAGGTGTTGACGGTCTTGGGCGACAAGCACAGCTTGTCGGAGATGGCCTGCACTTTCTGGCAACCGACGATCATCAAAGCGATCTGGATTTCCCGCTCAGACAAAGCATCGAACGGCGAGTCGCTGGTGGGCTGGAACGATTTAATAGCCAACTGCTGGGCAATCTGCGGGCTGATATAGCGCTGACCGGCAAACACCAAACGAATGGCTTGCACCATTTCCGCCAAGCCGGCGCCCTTGGTTAGGTAACCGGCCGCGCCGGCCTGCAGCAAGCGCGTAGGGAACGGGTCTTCCTCGCACACAGTCACTACCACGACCTTGATATCCGGATGGCTGCGCAGCAATTTGGTGGTGGCACCCAGACCGCCGATGCCTGGCATCTTGACGTCCATCAACACCACATCGGGTTTCAATTCCCGGGCCTTGATCAGGGACTCTTCCCCCGACTCGGCCTGACCGACTACTTGCAGGCCGTCGATGTCAGCCAGCATTCGTGTAATGCCTGTACGAACGAGATCATGGTCATCGACTACTAGCACCCTAATCAAGCAGACACCTCGCGATATGGTCTTATAGGTTGCTGAACACCTTAGCAAAAAACCAAGGCGCAGACCTAGCTGCACGCGTCATATATATGGACGTTGGATAAGCAAAGGCCATCCGCCGAGGGGCGGATAGCCGCAATTGCTGGACGAAAGGTCAGGAATCCGAGGGCTGGACCTTGGATTTTCCGTTCACTGAAGCGCTGTGTTCGGCCAAGGTGGAGGTGAGGCGACGAATTGCATCTTGGTCCTCCTTGAACATCGCGCGGTAGTCACCCAATACTTTCTCTTCGATCTGGCTCAAATTATCGAGTTGAAGGGGCGTGGCGGTGCCAGTCAATACATAGAGCACATCCACGCCTCTTGCAGCGACGCGTGATAAATAATCGGCTTTAGGCGCGCGCCCGCCGCTTTCATATTTACCTTGTGCATTGGCTTCGACACCTCCAATTTCACCAAAAACTTTCTGCGACAGGCCAAGTCGCTCTCTTTCTTGCCTCAAACGCGAACCGATTCCACTCATTTGGATGTATGATCCTAGTTGGCACACCCCAAGAGGTGACACCATCATCTCTTCGTTAAACGAACTTGAACGGTTTTGAACTATGCCCGGAATCCGTACTGCTGCACAAGCCAAGGCCTGGCTGGAACATCAAGGAAAGTCAGTTCAAGCGTTCGCCCGTGAACATGGCGTAGATCCGGCAACCACCTATCAAGTGCTCGCTGGGCGCAAAAAGGGGCGACGTGGAGAAGCCCATAAGGTAGCGGTCCTTTTGGGCATGAAAGAAGGGATCATCC
This sequence comes from Pseudomonas sp. MD330_10, assembly GCF_042610415.1. Lineage (NCBI taxonomy): Bacteria > Pseudomonadati > Pseudomonadota > Gammaproteobacteria > Pseudomonadales > Pseudomonadaceae > Pseudomonas > Pseudomonas sp. MD330_10. The sequence continues at coordinate 39,098 of NZ_JBHGZU010000026.1, read as the reverse complement.
TTTCTGAGGCTGATGGCCAAAACAACGATCAGGAAGTCGACTCCTGAGGCCAGTATGCGCTTATTAGGTTTACACGCACTGTTTAGCTTGGGCGACAGTCGCGCTCCATGCGCCAGAAGCAATCCTCTTCGCCAACAATACTCAACCCCATGCGCTGATACAGCCTGCGCGCCGGGTTGGTTTTGAATACGGTCAATCGCAATAGCCCCAAGGATTGCGCCTTCACGGTCATTTGCTGCAACACCCAACTGCCGGCACCCAGCCCACGACAGCCTTCGAGCATATGCAGCTCACGGATGTAGAGAGCCTTGCTGTCGCGGCTCAAGCTGATAAAGCCCAAAACTGAAGCCTCGCGGCAGATCAGCCAGTTTTCGCGACCGCCCCACGCCACATCAAAGCCATCGTTGGACCACAGCAAACCATACTGCTGGTAGTAGCGGCTCATCGCCTCATAGGTCAGGGTTCGGGCGAAAGTTCGGTCATTGTCCGTGGCGGCGCGCAGGTTAAACATCATTCAGAGCGCCACTACGTGGCCCGCCCACACGTCGTTATTGCGGCGCGCCACCAAGAGCGCCTCGCCCACGCCAGGCACAGCGGCAAGCAATCGGCCATCGGGGGACCAGATTGCGCTACGACCAGCACAATCCCAGCCCCCCGAAGGGCCACCATGATTGGCCATCAACACCAACAGACGATATTCAGCGGCGTAAGTTTGTAACTGTGCACAATCCTTTGCATAACCGCCTTCACTGATCAGCACGCTGGCGGCATAGACATTCGCGCCCGCTTCAGCGGCGGCATGCGGATGACTGGCATGAGTGAAGTCCGCACATACCGATAAAGCGATGCGGTCATCCCCGAACTCTAAGGCCACACCGCCCTGCCCCGGGGCAAACGCCACTTCTTCGCCTGGATGCAGGTGCTGCTTGGTGTAGACCGCCCAGGAACCATCCGCTCCCAGTACCAGTGCGCCAATCATGACACCGGCATCGGGCGCCATCCGGATCGGCATCCCCACCACGACGGTCAGCCGAAGTGCCCTGGCCATTACGCGCAAAGGCGTCAGTTGCGCAGCGTCTGGTGCGATGGCCAAGTCGGCCGCGAGCGAAGGTTCATAGCCGGTCAGCGACAGCTCAGGGAATACCAGCAGTTGTACGCCCTGTTCTGCCGCCACCTGCATAAACGCCAAGTGCTGCCTAATGTTGGCGGGTACATCGCCGGGGAGGGAAATCGATTGAGCCGCAGCAAGAGTCAAGGCCGTCATGGGGTGTCCGAATAATCAGTCGCAACGTGTTACCAGCATATCGGCACTCCCCCATAGCGGTAAGTCCCATCACGCAATAGAAATTACCGATTGAATCCCATCGCACGTCTCTAGTAAGCTCCCGCCATCGTTTGGAGACATAACATGTTGCAACTCGCCCACCCTCAGGTTTGCCTAGCCGCCAGCGCCATGCGTTCGGTGTCGGTCGCCTGCGTGAACGGTTCGAGCGCACCTGTCAGCTTTTATTTTGGGTATTGGTTTAGCCACTGGCGCGCCTGATACCTGAAATCGGCGGCCACTACTCAAGGGGTCGCCTGCCAGAGAAATCTAACCCCCGGTCGGCTCCCCGACCGGGGGTTTTGTTTTTTCTGGCCCTTATTCTTTTTGCTTGATCACGAATATTTAACAGGAAGCACGACATGAACTACGCCACTTATTACCGCTACGACACTTCCACCGCATGGCGATTTAGCCAGCTCCGCTCGGGACAGTCTGCCGCCTCCGATCGGTCACCTATGGGTGGCAAACCAACACACATCGCCGATATGGCCAATTGTCGAACACCCCTGTAGGGCCGAGCGCGGGAATCGCCCGCTGCTCGCCCAGGAAGCTTTGAATATGAACTCCTCCGTCGCCGCTCTGCCCGTCTCCACCCTGATCAGCGCCAATCAGGCCCTGACCCAGCGTCTGCCCAGCGCCCTTGAGCTCAAGCAGCAGTTGCCGCTCAGTCCGTTCCTTGTCGAACAGATCCACGCCCATCGCCAAGCCGTGCGTGCCATCCTCAATGGCGAGGATTCGCGTTTGCTGGTGATTGTCGGCCCGTGCTCGATCCACGACCCGGAATCGGCCATGGAATACGCGCGCAAGTTAAAGAAACTTGCCCTCGACGTCAGCGACCAGATGCTGCTGGTGATCCGTGCCTACGTCGAAAAACCGCGCACTACCATCGGCTGGAAAGGCCTGGCCTATGATCCTCACCTGGACGGCAGCGATGACATGGCCGCCGGCCTGACCCTGTCACGCCAATTGATGCGAGAAATGCTGCGTCTGGGCCTGCCGGTCGCGACCGAGCTGCTGCAACCCATGGCCGCCGGGTACTTCGACGACCTGCTCAGTTGGGTGGCGATTGGCGCGCGCACCACCGAATCGCAGATCCACCGCGAAATGGCCAGCGGCCTGGACATGCCCGTAGGCTTCAAGAATGGCACCGACGGTGGCGTTGCCATCGCCTGTGACGCCATGCGCTCGGCGGCCCACCCACATCGCCACTTCGGCGTCGACAGCCAGGGGCATCCGGCGATCATCCAGACCTCAGGCAACCCTGATACGCACCTGGTGCTGCGCGGTGGCCACCGTGGCCCGAACTACGATGCGCAGAGCGTGGCGCAGGTCAAGGGCGACCTGGCCAAGTCCAAGGTGGCGGCTCGGGTCATGGTCGATTGCAGCCATGCCAACAGTGGCAAGGACCCATTGCGGCAACCGGCGGTATTCAACGACGTGCTGGAGCAACGCCTGCAGGGCGACACCTCGCTGATCGGCATGATGCTTGAAAGCCATTTGTTCGAGGGCTGCCAGCCCTTGAGCGCGTCGATGCAATACGGTGTGTCGGTGACCGATGGATGCCTGGGCTGGGATGGCACCGAGCAGATGCTACGCGGCGCGGCACAACGCTTGCGCGAGCGCTGCTGATTCAGCCGAACTTGCTCGCCGCGTAGTGCGGACATGTCCGCCGCTGAGCGGCCCAGGCATCGTTTCGCAGTGAGGCTAGGCGCCTGCCACCGGCTGGCGCGATAGCTCGCGCAGCCACGGCAACACCCGAAGGCCGGTAGCGGCCTCGGGTGGGTCGATGATATCCATGAAGTGTTCGAGATTGACGTTGTCAGGCACACCCGGCAAGCGCACCAGTACCGCCGGCGTAGCGCCGGTCGGCTTGCAGAGATCGAGGTGGTCGTAGACCAGCACATGGCGCGCCTGAGGTTGCGGCTCGCAAGTATCGACCAGCAGCCCCGCATTGATGATCAGCACATCAAACGGCTCGGCCGGGATGGCCGTGAGTATCTGAACCTCTTCAAAGGTTTGCACCGGGACAATCCGGTGATACCCCAATTGATTGAGCATTTTTTCGATGTACAGCCGTTGCAGGTGCTGTTCATCGGCAATCAGGATAGTCAGTGCTTTGTTCGGCATGGCAACCCCCCTGGGCAGGCAGTGCTCGTCAGTGAGCCCCGCCCATTGTCCAGACATATTCCGACGACAAAATCAGGCATGTTCCCCGTTCACGTAGGAGTTCTCCCAAATCACCCGAATGACCTTCTATCCCCGTCATGTCTGATTGCAGTGAAGTGCCAAGCTGTGATGCAGGCTGTCGATGGCCGACCTTATGGCCTCGACCGCCGCGCCCAAGGCGTCGAGCTGACGACGCTCACAAACGTTTTCCAAGGTTTCGGCGCACGCGATCAGCACCTGGGCTTTGACCATACGCGCCCCTCCTTTAACGCGATGGGCCAAATCATGCAGCTTGGGGAAATTGCGCTGCTCGTACAGCGTCGACAACATGGCGCTATCTTCTTTAAGACTGGCAAGCAACGGCGCCAACAGCTCCTCCAGCGCGGCCTTGTCACCGCCCGTCAGCGCGGTCAATGCACTCAAGTTGAACGCCGGTTCAGCCTCGTCGCTGACGACACACGCTGTGCGTGGCGCCAGCGCCGAGCGCAAATCCTCCAGACCGGTTGGTTTGAACAGACACCCGTCCATGCCGGCCTGACGGCAACGCGCGGTTTCTTCGGGCTGGGCATTGGCGGTAAATCCCAACACCAGGCACGGCACCAGGCCACGTTGGCGCTCTTGGGCGCGGATGTCGCGGGTCAGCGCGTAACCATCCTTGAGGGGCATGTTGCAATCGGTGATCACCCCATCGAAATGCCCGCTCTGCCACAACGCCAGCCCTTGCTCGCCGTCGTCGGCCGTCACGATATGATGCCCAAGGAAACTCAGTTGCCGCGCCAACAGCACGCGATTGGCCGGGTAGTCGTCCACCACCAGGATGTTGAGCGCCCGGGCCGGCGGGATGTGCGGCACAGGCAAAGAGACCGGCGCCTCGGTCGTCAGTGCCAGCACCAACGCCACGTCAATCCGTGTACCTTTGCCCAGCACACTGGTGAGGTGCAGTTGGCCGCCCATCATCTCGCACAAGTTGCGACTGATCACCAGGCCCAGGCCCGAACCGCTGCGCGCGGACTGTTCGTGATTGCCGCCTTGTATAAATGGATTGAACAAACGCTGCTGGTCTTCGGCGCTGATGCCGATGCCCGTATCTTCAACCCATAACCTCAGGTTCAAGTGACCGTCCAGATGGGTCGCGCCCATTGCGCCGAGGCGCACCTGGCCGGTGGCAGTGAACTTGATCGCATTGCCCAGTAGGTTGGACACCACCTGCTTGAAGCGCAACGGGTCAAGCATCACCGCACAGTCGATCAACGGATCGAGTTCCACCTGCAGCGCCAGTCCCTTGTCTCGCGCCAGGCCCTCGAACACACGTGCGACTGACGTCAGCAGTTCGTGCGGGTTGGCCGGAGCCAGGGTCAGGGATAGATGGCCGGACTCGATGCGCGCGATATCGAGAATATCGCCGATCAGCTCCAGCATGCCGCGCGAGGCCACCGAGGCCACTTCCAGTGCATCGCGATCGGCTCGGCCCTGCTCGGCGTTCTTCAGCGCCAGTTCGATCATGCCGATCACGGCGTTCATGGGGGTGCGAATCTCATGGCTCATGGTGGCCAGGAACGTGGTCTTGGCGCGGTTGGCGGCGTCGGCGTCTTCCTTGGCTTCCTGCAATTGGCCCAGCAAGCGCTGGCGCTCACTGACATCGACCCAGCCGGCAATCATGCCCACGACCTTTTCGTCACCGTCACGGTACGGCAGCATCCATTGATAGATGGTCAGCACTTCGCCACTGGGAAGCTTGAGCACGCGATCATGAATCTGTGGCTCGCCACGCTCCATCAACTGCAGGTAATCGGCATGGAACGACTGGGCCTGAGGCGGGTTGCCGGTGTCGGTTTCCACCACGGTCTTGCCGATCACGTCTTCGAGCTTGAAGCCGAACACGTCCAGGTAAGCATTGTTACAGGCCATCAGCCGACCCTGGCGGTCACGCACGTAAATCGGATGGGGGGTGCCGTCGATGAGCACGCTCATAAACCGCATCTGATCGCTCAACGCCCGCTCGGCCTGGGCACGCTTGCGAATCAGGTTGCGTAGATAGAGGATCCAGCCCAACGTCACCAGTAGCAGCAACGCGGCGAGGCCAAAGCCTTGAATAATCACATTGCGATGACGCATCCAATAGCTGTCTTCCACGATGATCTCGTTGCGCCAGTGATTGGTCAGCTCGTCCATTTCTTCTGGCGTGATGCTCAACAAGGCTTTATCGAGAATCGAGTACAGCTCCAGTTGGCCACGATTGACCCCGAAGGTGATGCGCGCCGGCTCGGTGCCGATGGTACTGGTGATGCGCAGTCCATCACGGTAATGGCGCGCGATCATATAACGCGCGCTGATCAGCGAAACGGCGGCAGCCTCCACACTGCCATTGGCCACCAACTCCATGGCCTGCTCAGGGTTTTCCACATCGACGAAAACAACTCGCGGGTAGTGCACGGCGATGTAGGACGCCAGACCGCCACCGCCGATCAACGCTAGACGCTTGTCGACCATGTCTTCCAGGGTGATCAGGTTCTCATTGCCGGAGGCCACCACTAATACATAGGGGTTAGACAGGTAGGGCCGGGTAAAACGGATTTTCTCCGAGCGTTCCACGCTTGGCGTGACGACCGCCAGCATGTCCGCTCGCCCAGTACTGACCTCATCAATTTGCCGAGGCAGCGAGCTGCCACGCTCCACATCGAATTTCAAACCGGTACGCAGGCTGATGCGCGATAAGACCTCGGCGCTCAACCCTTCGAATTGCGCTTGCTCGTTGAAATACGATAGCGGCAGGAACTTATCGAGCACCGCCACTTTCACTCGGGGATTTTTCTCCAGCCAACGCTGCTCACTCGCACTCAAACGCAGCCGGTCGGCGTCCAGGAAGCCGCTGCCGCCTGCACTCCAGCGGCGCAGGATTTCCAGCTGCTGGTTAGCCGGCACCGCGGCCAGCGCAGCGTTGATAATCGTCAGCAGACGGGTATTGTCCTTGACGAAGGCAAAGCCGAACGGGTTGACCTCCAACGCAGAGAAATCCGCCAAGCGCACATTATTGAGATGGTTCTTGTTGATCAGGTAACGCGCACTGATCGCATCGCCCAGGTACACATCCGCCTGACCGAACGCTACGGCGCCGATGGCTTCGAACGTCGAGCCAAACAACAGCAACTGCGCATCGGGATAAAAGGCCTGTACGGCGTCGGGCTGCATATAGTGGTAAAGCATCGCCACGCGCTTGCCCGCCAGGTCCGCGCTGAGGGCGTGACTGTCGCCGCTGCGTGTGACCAATGCCGGTTGGTCATTGGCATAAGAGCGGGACAGCACTAGTTGCGGGTCGGCCGCTTCATAGCCATTGGCCGAACCCACAAAATCTACGACGCCGGTCTTGAGGGCTTCGATCACCTCATCGCGGGTGTCGAAGCGCTGCACATCAACCGCCACATTCAATATGTCCGCAATCAACGCCGCATAATCGGCGGTGATGCCTTCGAGCTCGTTCTTGTTGTTGGTCAAGTCAAACGGGGCGTAATCCGGCCCGGACACGCCCATCACCAGCACGCGGCGCTCCCGCAGCCAGCGCCAGTCGGCTTCGTCCAGCGTCACGGAAGCGTCTTTCAGGGTGGAGTGACCCAGCAACTGCAGTTGATGCGGTTCGTCCAGGGCCATCGCCGCCTGCGGCAACAGCCCTATCAGAAGGATGGCCGTGAGTTTCGCCAGCCGAGAGGTGATCATTTCAAATCAGATGATTGCGTTGGGCGAACTTGGACAAGTGCACCACCGAGGACATGCGTAGTTTTTCCTTGAGCCGGGTTTTGTAGGTGCTGATGGTCTTGTGACTCAACAGCATATCCGCAGCGATCTGCTTGTTGCCCAGGCCCAGGGCCAGTTTCTGCAACACAGTCAGTTCGCGGTCCGACAACGAATCCACCAATTCCTTCTCCGAGGACTGCAGATCGTCACGGCGTACCGAACTGGTGGCCAGGCTGGGAAAACAACTGTAGCCCGAGCGGATCGCTCTGATAGCCTTTTGCAGTTCATCGAGTTCACCGGTTTTAGCGACAAACCCCATCGCACCGGCGCGCATGCAGCGAGTGGAAAAGAACTCCGCCAGATACGACGTGAGCACCAGGATCTTGCAGGGAAGTTCCAGGGCCTTGATACGACTGATAACCTCCAACCCCCCGAGCTTGGGCATCGCCAAGTCGAGAATGACCAGGTCCGGGCGTTCCTCTCGGGCAATCTGCATCGCATCGGCACCATTGCCTGCTTCAAAAATCTTATCGAAGCCTTCTTGCTTCAACAGGTATTTGACGGTGGCACGTATAAAAGGATGATCATCCACAATTAAAGCTTTGTTGCTCATAAGACTCCCCTGGGAGGATCAATACGCTTACATATCAAGCGAGCCTCATCTACCTGTGAAAAGTAACAGTTCCGACAAACGGTTCTGATCACTCAGCGCAACGCCTACAGGCAGTACAGGCCCACTCTTTTTCGAACACACAGTAAAAACGTAGCGTTGCGCCTTGATGCAAAGCGGGCGCAAGCGCGCAACCATAGCAACGGTGCGCGTGTTCAAATGAAGGGCTAGTCCCGAATACTTGTAGGAGTTTTCCTCACTAGAGCATAGCCAAGCTCGGCAGCGTAGGCGTCCGCCCTCAGGGGCTTACTCGGTGGTACTGGGGCTCCAGAACGCCTGCACCACCAGGGTCGACATGGAGATGCGCGCCACCAGCGCATCCAACTCGTCACCGTCCACCGAGGTCACGGCCAGTGTGGCCTCGATCTCCACTTCCTCAGGACCGAACGGGCGCACGTCCACGTCGCTGGCTGGGTAGTTGCAGCGCGCCAGTTCCGCTTCGAGCAATGCCAACACGGCCTTTTGCTGGGTACGCCGCGCGATGACATACAGAATATTGGTGACCTCCGCCGACACCACATCCAGCGGCTGACGATTGATGTTATTCACGATCGGCCGCAGCAAGGTGTTGGCCGCCAGCACAAACAAGGTGCCCAGCAGCGCTTCGAGAATCAGGTCCGCGCCGGCGCAGGCACCCACCGCCGCCGACGCCCACAGCGTGGCGGCGGTGTTAAGCCCGCGCACATTGCCTTCCTCACGCATGATCACGCCCGCGCCCAGAAAGCCGATGCCCGACACTACATAAGCCACCACGCGCACCGCGCCGTCCGCACCGCCGAGGCGGTTGGCCATGTCGACAAAAATGGCCGCGCCCACCGCCACCAGCACGTTGGTGCGCAGCCCCGCCGTGCGCTGGCGGTACTGACGTTCGAAGCCGATCAGCCCACCGAGAATAAACGCTGCGGTGAGGCTGACCAGGGTATCGATCAGGGAATCGAGGTTGATGTTGTTGATTGCCTGCATGGTAAATCGCCCCGTTTCACTGCCAGCCAAACTTACGGATGTAGTAGCCCTTCACCGCCTGGGTCAGCCCCATGTACGCCAGCAGAATCACCGGCAAAAACACAAAGTACAGCGATGGCAGCGCCTGCAATTTGAAGTAGTGCGCCAGCGGGCCCATTGGCAAAAAGATGCCCACCGCCATGATCACGCCGGTCATCACCATCAACGGCAGCGCCGCGCGGCTTTGCAGGAACGGGATTTTCGGGGTGCGGATCATGTGCACGATCAGCGTCTGGGTCAGCAGGCCCACCACGAACCAGCCGGACTGGAACAGCGTCTGGTGATCCGGTGTATTGGCATCGAACACGTACCACATGAGGGCGAAGGTGGTGATGTCGAAGATCGAACTGATCGGCCCGAAGAACAACATAAAGCGCCCCACGTCCCCCGGCTGCCAGCGCTGCGGTTTGGCCAGCATGTCCGCATCGACGTTGTCGAACGGAATTGCGATCTGCGAGATGTCATACAGCAGGTTCTGCACCAGCAGGTGCATCGGCAGCATCGGCAGGAACGGAATGAACGCGCTGGCGACCAGCACGGAGAACACGTTGCCGAAGTTGGAGCTGGCGGTCATCTTGATGTACTTGAGCATGTTGGCGAAGGTGCGCCGACCTTCCAGCACGCCCTCCTCCAGGATCATCAGGCTCTTTTCCAGCAGGATGATGTCCGCGGCTTCCTTGGCGATGTCCACCGCGCTGTCCACCGAAATACCGATATCCGCCGTACGCAGCGCCGGTGCATCGTTGATGCCATCGCCCATAAAGCCCACCACATGCCCGTTGGCCTTGAGCAGGCGCACAATGCGCTCCTTGTGAGCTGGCGTGAGCTTGGCGAACACGTTGGTGGTTTCCACCGCCGTGGCTAGTTCGGCGTCGTTCATCGCTTCGATGTCGTTCCCCATCAGCAGGCCCTGTTGCTCCAGGCCGACTTCGCGGCAGATCTTTGCGGTGACCAGTTCGTTATCGCCAGTCAGCACCTTGACTGCCACGCCGTGGGCCTTGAGCGCTTTGAGTGCCGGTGCAGTGCTTTCCTTGGGCGGGTCGAGAAACGCTACATAACCGATCAGCGTGAGGTCGTTTTCATCGGCCAGGCTGTAGGTGTCACGCCCCGCTGTCATTGGCCTCGCGGCCACCGCTACCACGCGCAGCCCTTCTTCATTGAAAGCAGCAGTCACCTGCCGGATGCGCGCCAGCAGTTCTTCGGTGAGCGCTTCATTGGTGTCGCCGTGGCGCACGCTGTTGCACACCGACAGAATCTCTTCCACGGCGCCCTTGCAGATCAGCAGGTGCGGCAGGCCTTGTTCAGCCACCACCACCGACATGCGCCGGCGGTTGAAGTCGAACGGAATCTCATCGACTTTCTGAAATGCCGTACCCACCTTCAGTTCACGGTGCACTTCCACATGTTCAAGTACCGCCACGTCCAACAAGTTTTTCAGGCCGGTCTGGTAGTAACTGTTGAGGTAGGCCATTTCCAAGACGTCGTCGGACTCTTCGCCCCACACGTCGACATGGCGTGCCAGAAAAATCTTGTCCTGGGTCAGGGTGCCGGTCTTGTCGGTGCACAGCACGTCCATCGCGCCAAAGTTCTGGATCGCGTCCAGGCGCTTGACGATGACTTTTTTGCGCGACAGAAATACCGCACCCTTGGCCAGGGTCGAGGTGACGATCATCGGTAGCATTTCCGGGGTTAGGCCCACGGCAATCGACAGTGCGAACAGCAGCGCTTCGGTCCAGTCGCCTTTGGTGAAGCCGTTAATGAACAGCACCAGCGGCGCCATCACGAACATAAAGCGGATCAGCAACCAACTGACCTTGTTCACCCCATGCTGAAACGAGGTGGTGGCACGGTCAGTAGCGGTGACCCGCTGGGCCAGCGCGCCGAAATAGGTGCTGTTGCCGGTGGTGAGGATCACCGCCGTGGCCGCACCGGAAACCACGTTGGTGCCCATGAACAGTATGTTTTCCAGGTCCAACGGGTTACGAGTCTGGGCGTCCTGCTGCAGGGCGAATTTCTCCACCGGCATCGATTCGCCGGTCATCGCCGCCTGGCTGACAAACAGGTCTTTGGCGCTGAGCACGCGGCAATCAGCGGGGATCATATCCCCGGCCGACAGCACGATCAGATCGCCCGGCACCAGCTGCTTGATCGGCAGTTCGATGCGCTTGCCGTCATCCCGGCGCAGCACCGTGGCAGTGTTGCTGACCATGGCCTTCAACGCATCGGCGGCCTTGTTGGACTTGGCCTCCTGCCAAAAGCGCAGCAAGGTCGAGAGCACCACCATGGAGAAGATCACCGTGGCGGCCTTCATGTCCTCGGTCAGCCAGGAGATCACCGCCAACAGGGTCAGCAGCAGGTTGAACGGATTTTTATAGCAGTGCCACAGGTGCACCCACCACGGCAGCGGCTGCTCGTGCTCGACCTCGTTGAGGCCGTACTGCACGCGTAGGGCGTCGGCCTCGGCGGCGGTCAGGCCGTCGGTGTGGCTGCCCAGCGTACCGAGCAATTGCACAGCGGTGCTGTTAGCCGCGCCGACCAGGGTTTGTGCCAGGGTCGGCGGCACTTCGCGGCTGACGCTGGCGTCGTTGACGGTCTCAAGCATGGCCAGGCGACGGAAGTGCCGGGCAATGTGCCGGGTCCGCAGGAAGCCGGCGAAGAACTCTTTAAGCAGAGCAAGGTTCATGAGTATTACTCCTGCGCGAGGAAACCGTCGTGCAGGTACGGCCCGTGCGCACCGCGCCCTCGAACAGGCACAGTCACACCGGGCTCGCCCGCCGGATAAAAGGCAGGCGCGTCCGTAGCAGCCCGAGAGAACCCGGGAGCTGGTCAGCGTCGATGAGAGAGGATCGAGGCACAGCCAGGACAGGCTGCGGCCGGGATGCCGCTTCTCGCGTTAGTGGCGAGACAACGGCATCGAAAGCATGCGCGTTATCTTGCCAAGTATGTGCCGGTTATCAGAACCGGCCGACTACTGTCACTCGAACAAGTACCCACTGAGGGTCTCCGCAATTGATGAAAACGCGCGAAGCTTACGCCCCGATTTCCGGAGAGTAAACCGTAGGAAAGTTTCTGCATGATGAATAAGAAAGTTCTTCAGGATGGGTTCAGGAAGGGCGTCTTGGGCGACGGAGAGTCTGGGTCAAGAGGCATCCGCTCGGTCTCGCGGCACCTGGCTCAAATACTCATCCATCCCTGCGCCACACAACGCCATGACCCGAATCGACACGCTATTTTCCTGGCGTCCCATGACGATCCCTGCGCGCGTGCGCACCGGCACATAGCCGAGCCGGGACCAGAAACGCTCGGCCTTGCGATTGCCGATCACCACACTCAGCCGCAACCATCGGGCACCGTTTTTTACCGCCCACGCTTGCAAGCCTGAATGCAGGCGCTGAGCAAACCCGGTGCCGTGCAAGCGTGTGTGCACCAGAAGCAAACCGATATGCCACACGCCGGCAGCAAGCACATCGGCAGCCATGTTCACGACCGCGACCAGTCGCCCAGGGATTAATCATCCCGCGTCAGCACCTCCAGCAACTCGATCTCAAAATGCAAATCGCTGTTGGGCTTGATATGCGCGCCCATCGAACGCTCGCCATACGCCAGATGCGCCGGCACGAACAAGCGACGTACCCCGCCCACCTGCATGCCCATCAGGCCCTGGTCCCAGCCCTTGATCACGCGCCCTGTGCCGATCACGCACTGGAAGGGCTTGCCGCGCTCCCAAGAGGAATCGAACACGGTGCCGTCCGCCAGCGTACCGGTGTATTGAGTGGTGATCAGCGCGCCTTTGACCACGGCTTTGCCGGTGCCTGGGCGGATGTCGGTGATCTGGAGTTCGTTGGGGTTCATGGGTTGGCCCGTTGCTGATGTGAAGGCTGGGGTTTTCCCAGAATTGATAGGGATTGGCAAGTGTAGGACGTGTCTGAGCACAAGGTCAGACAGCACAAAGAAACCGGCTACAACACAAAGGGAATCACCTGACTTTCATTTAAATATCAGCCCGCCTCTTACTAAACACCCAACCAAATCCGGTTGCATAACAATAAGAGGCCAACCTCATGAGCACACCCACAAGCCCCGCCCGCGTTGCCGTCATTCAGTTCGACCCACAGGTGGGAGTCGCCAATCGAAGCGATAACCTGCGTCAAAGCCTTTCCCTCGCTGCCGAAGCGGCAAACGGTGGCGCGAATCTGATCGTGCTGCCGGAACTGGCCAATTGCGGATATTTCTTCAGCAGCCGTCAGGATGCCTTCGATCACGCAGAGGCCGTGCCGAATGGCCAGAGCGTAAGGGAATGGACGGATTTTGCCTGCAAGCATCAGGTGTACCTGGTGGCCGGTCTAAACGAGATTGAGCATGGGCAGCTGTTCAACACTGCGGTGTTGCTGGGCCCCGAAGGCTTTATCGGTAAGTACCGCAAAGCCCATCTATGGAACCTGGAAAAGCTCTGGTTCACACCGGGCAATACTGGATTCCCGGTGTTTGAAACGGCCATAGGCCGCATCGGCCTGTTGATCTGCTGGGACATCTGGTTCCCGGAGGTGCCGCGCATCCTCAGCCAGCAAGGCGCCGATATTATCTGCAGCGTGAACAACTGGGTGTGGACGCCACCGCCGCTGTTCGATGAAGCCGGGAAGTGCATGGCGTCGTATCTGACGATGACCGCCGCCCACGTGAATAACGTGTTTATCGCCGCCGCCAGCCGCATCGGCCAAGAGCGGGATGCGCGCTACCTCGGATGCTCGTTGATCGCCGGCACCAATGGCTGGCCGATCGGTGAAGTGGCCTCGGCCAATCGCCAGGAAATCCTGTTTGCCGACATCGACGTCACCAGTGCTCGCAGCGCGCCGATCTGGAACAGCCTCAATGACCTGCACAGAGACCGCCGCCATGATTTGTACGATCAGATGCTCGGCTACTCTCACCACCCTGCCCTGCCTCGTTGAGCGGAGGGCGATTTATGGAGCCTTTACTGACCAAGAAAATACCCACGCGCTCACGCTTGGATTTAACCGTCCTGGCCCTGGGAGCCATCGCGATCTTAGTGATGCTCTATGTGGTCTCCACTCACCAAGGTTCATGGCCGGGCTATCGCGACATGGTCACGGCCTTGCCGGATCCGGCGGCCTGGTTGCGTTGGGTAACAGGCGACATCAGCGAGGTCGCCTTTTACAAGCATGAGCTGGCATCCCTGGGTCTGTTGAGTGGTGCTTATCTGGCCTGGTGGGCGAGTCGGCAGGGCAAAGCCTGGCAAGGCTTTTCCATCTGTTATGGCACCGGCTTGTGGCCCTGGTTGGTGACCAGTTCGTTGATCGGCTTGTTGCTGAGCAATCTGCTGTGGGGCTGGAGTGTCACGGCGGACACCTGGCAGCCTACCTTCGCGGCGTTCGTTTCATTGCCGGCGGCGATGGTGCTGATGTTTGGCGGCGGCTGGAAGGTCACCCTCAACGGCGCGGTACTGGGTGCCTTGCTGGTCACGCCCATGTGCTTGCTGATCGTCAACCTGGTGTGCGTCCCGCTGGGCTTGCCCGCCGTGGTCGGCAACGTATTGGGCATGGCCGTTGGAAGCGTGATCGCCTTTACGCTGTGTCATAAAGTGCCCTCGCTGGTGCGTTCGGACTACATCGCTCCCGAGAAGCCCGCTCCGGTTGCACCGGCTGACCATGGTGTTGTCTGGAGCCTGCGCCGAGTGCTGGCTGACTTTTCCGAAGCGCCGTTTTTCGGCAATGAGCTGGCCAGTCTCGGTCTGCTGGCGGGGGTTCTGCTCGCTTATGCGCTCAACCCCATGAGCCCGGCATATGGCTCTGGCCTGCTCCTGTCCATGATCGGCGCACAGGCAATGACATCGGCAGCGGGCGTGGTGATATGGCGTCGGCAATGGATACGGCACGGCTGGTACCCCACCTATGTTCCGTTGGTGTCGGTCGTTCCGGCGGCGGTGTTGACCCATGGCGGGAGTTTGACCGTGATGGGCGCCAGCGCATTGCTCGGTGCTCTGGTCGCACCACCGTTGGCCTTTGCGATTGCGTCGAGGCTACCCGCGCATTTCCATCCTTATATCGGCAACGTGATCTCAATGGCGTTGAGCACGCTGATGATCGTGCCGATCGTCGGCTGGCTGGCAAACTGAGGTGTGTGGTTAGGGCCCGCCCCTAAACCACATCTCTTGAACCCTAATAGGCCAAATGCACCACCCGTTCGAGTGCATTCTTACCTACCACTCCTGCATTTTGTTTGCACTATCACGAGCCAAGGCTGTCGGAATTTTCATGTGCTTTTTTCGGGAGACAGCATGAGCCAGGACGTCCTTGCCAAAGAAACCAACCGCCGCCAATTGCAGCAAATCATCTCCGGCTTGTCCGACGGTGTGATTCTGGCCGAAGTCGACCAGACCATCCTGTGGGCCAACGAAGCGGCGCTGACCATGCATGGCGTCGGTGACGTGATGGGGTTGGGCGCCAATGGGCAGCAGTACGCCGAGCGTTTTTCGCTGCGCTATCGCAATAACCATCCGTTGCAGGACGACAGCTACCCGCTGGCTCGCGCGGCGGCCGGTGACGAATTCAGCGATGTGATCGTGGAGGTCACGCCCACGGCCACTCCGGACAAAACCTGGGTGCACCGCCTGCGCAGCCTGGTGATCACCGACTCACGAGGTGAACCTGAATTGCTGGTGCTGATCCTCAGCAACGCCACCCAATGGGCCAGCGCCGAGCAGCGCTTCGAAAAAACCTTCAACGCCAACCCCGCGCCGGCGGTGATCTGCCGCTTGAGCGACCTGCGCTACATCAAGGTCAACCAGGGTTTCCTGGAGATGACCGGCTACAGCCGCGATCAGGTGATCGGTCGCTCGGTGTACGAGCTGGACGTGCTGGAACAGGCCGAGCGCAAGGACCTGGCCATCCAGCGCCTGAGCGAAGGCGCCACCATCCCACAGATGGAAGCGGAACTGAAACTACCCAAAGGCGGCAGCAAACTGGTGATCGTTGCCGGTCAACCGCTGGACATGAACGAAGAAGATTGCATGCTGTTTTCTTTCATGGATCTGGAACCGCGGCGCAAAGCGGAAATCGCCCTGCGCCAGAGTGAGGAACGCTTCGCCAAGTCGTTCCGCCTGACGCCCGTGCCCACCCTGGTGTGCAACGCCGACAATCGCCATGTGGTGGACGTCAACGAAGCGTTCATGAGCATTACCGGTTACATCAGCGAAGAGCTGATCGGCAAATCCATCGAAGAAATCGGGTTTATCGACGGCAACGCGGCGAGCGAGCAGTTGTTCGCCACTCTCGAGAAGGCCGGCAATCTCGACGGCCAAGACCTCAAGGTGCGCAAGAAAGGTAACGAAGTGATCGACTGTGTGGTCTCGGCCGACACGGTAGTGATCCAGGACATGCCCTGCTATCTGTTGGTCATGATGAATATCACCGAGCGCAAGCGCTCAGAGCTGGAGCTGGTAGCGGCCATCGAAGAGGTAATGCAAGACGCTTCATGGTTCAGCCAGACGCTGATCGAAAAACTGGCCAACGCCAAAAGCGTTAACAGTCCCAACTTGCCGAATGTGAGCTTCACCGACCTCACCGCCCGCGAGCGCGATGTGCTGGGGTTGATCTGCGAAGGTCTGGCGGACAAGGAGATCGCCTCACGACTGAAACTGGCTCCCAACACTGTGCGTAACCATGTGGCCACGGTTTACTCCAAGCTGGGGGTACACAGCCGTAGTGCGGCGATCGTGTGGGCGCGGCAACGCGGGCTGTTTGCAGGGGACTTGAGGGTGAAAAATAGACGCTGACAGTGCAAATGCACCAGTGCCACTAGTGCGAATTCGCCTTATGGCCTGGGTCTGCAATCCCTAACCTTCAGCCCGTGGGTACAGGGAGCTTTGACCTTGTGCCGTCGCTTTTTCATGCTTTGAAGGAAACCGCATGTTCACCCTCGCTCAACTGCGAAACTGCATCGAAGAAGGCCTATCGCCACTGACCTGCGAATTCACCCTGTGCCGGGATGCGTCCTTGACCCTGAAGGTCTACGACGCTGAAACCGGCCGGGTGGATCTGGTGGTCACAGGGATCAGCACCAACCGGCTGCATACCCCGCAAGAAGTGGCAAAAATGGTCGAAGAACTGCGCTACGAGCTGCAAAGCAATAACGTGGGCAAGCTCACGCTGGATGACTTGCCTTTATCGACGCACCGATAAAGTAAAACACCCCGCCCCCGACGATAAACGCGCCCAGCATGTAGAACATGTAATGGGCCGGTAGACTGGCCAGTACCACCCCACATAGCACCGGCCCCAGCGCAGCGCCGAGGTTGGACAGATTCTGCGCCCCGTAATACATGCCCCGCAGGTGGTCCGGGGCGATTCGGTCGATAAACATGTACTCGGCCGGAAACACGATAATCTCCCCCACCGTGAACACCGCCATCGCCAGCACCCACCCCAGCACGCTGGTGGACAACCCGAACCCGATCAACCCCAGCATAAACATGCTCAAGCCCGCGATCAGCCACTGGCTCAGGTAACGGTGGGAAATGCGCCGGCCAATCAGGTATTGCAAGGCGATCACCAGCACGGCGTTAGTGGTGAGCACCGCGCTGATGACGGTGTAGGTGTATTCCGCGGTGGTGGTCGTCACCAGGTACTGCGACAGGTAGGCGGTGAACTGGCCGAATACCACGGCACTGAGCAAACCGCCGAGGGTAAAGCACACCAGTCGACGGTCGCGCAGTAGCACGCGGCCCACCGCAAGGAACGACACCGGTTTCTGCGCAACCTCGGCGGTGGCGAGGGTGCGATCCCCCCAACGTGCGTACAGCAGAAAGAACCCCACTCCCAACAAGGTCGACAGGATAAACGGCAAGCTGATATCCAGCTTGGCCACCATCGCGCCAAAAAACGGCCCCACGGCATAGCCGATATTGGTCAGGGTGTATTTGATGGAAAACACTTCGCTGCGTGCCTCTTCGGGCAGCAGGCTGGCAAACCCGGCTTTCACCGCAATGTCGATCACCGCGTAGGCCAGGTTGATCAAAATCAGGCAGGTATAGAACGTCCAGATATCCTGCGCCAGCACCGTGCCGATAAACCCCAGCACGAACGCCACACTCAGGCCCAGCAGCAAGCGATAACTGTTGACGCGATCGACCAGGAAGCCGCCGTACACACTGAGCAACGAGCCAACAATCAGCGAACTGCCGATCACCAGGCCGACCTGGCTGATATCCAGGGAGAAATGGCTGGTGAGGTAGATGACCAGGTAGGGAAAGGTGATCGCCTTGGCCAAGGTCAGCAGCAAGGTGGCACACAGCAACAGGTTTACGGTGCGGGGGTAATGTTTGATTGTGGCAAGCATCCTGCTCTCTTTCCTGGAAGGTAACGCGACCATTGCGGTCGGCTACCATAACCCAGGTTTCTGCAAAAAAGCAGGCGCTGCCGGCGAGTTATTTTTTGACCGGCGTGATCTCCAGAATCGTGCCGTTGGTGGTCTTGAGCAGCACAAAACGATCACCGACGCGTGCCCATTGGCTGTCTTCCTCAGGCTGCTTGAGGCCGCGTTTTTTCCAGTCGGTGACGGCGGATTCTTTGCGCATCAAGATGTCCGGGGCACGATCGCCCTCTTTCAAATCACGGGTGTTGATCGTAGAAGGCTGCACGGTTTCCTGGGGCGTATCACCGGCCTGGGCCACGAAGCTGACGGTGGACAGGCTGGCGGCTACCAACACGCAAGCGGCTAGGGTTTTGGACTGCATAGGTGCTCCTTCAATGAATGATGCGTACCCAGGTTCCGACCGCGTCAGGGCTTAATCATTCACTCTCTAACTAGCGCCCGTCCAGCCGCCAAGTCTGACAATATTCACCACAGCCCCGACAAGAACCAGCGGGTCTTAGGTGCCCTCAAATTGAAAAAGCTCAACCCAACAGCAACACTGCGATTGTCTCGTTCACGCAGGGCCGGACCGTTGCGCGTATTTTCAGCTATGATCGCCGCCTTTACCCCGCAGATAAGGAAATCCAATGTTTGGCAGCATTTTCTGGGTCATTTTCATTTGCACTCTCAGTGTGATCACGCTTTACCTGATCAGTCTCTACAACACGCTGGTGAGTTTGCGCAATCGCTTCAAGAACGCGTTTAGCCAGATCGAGGTGCAACTCAAACGTCGCCATGACTTGATCCCCAACCTAGTGGAAACGGCCAAGGCATACATGGCGCACGAGAGCGAAACATTGGTTTCTGTCACCGAGGCGCGCAACGTGGCGGCCGCCTGCCTCAAGGTTGCGGCGGCAGAGCCTGGCAGTGCGCATTCCATCGCACGCCTCGGCAAGAATGAGGGCCACCTCAACAGGGCGATGGATAACTTGAACGTTGCGATCGAGGATTATCCAGACCTGTATGCCTCAGAAACGATGATGCAACTGAGCGATGAAATAACTAACTCCGAAGACCGCATCGCGTACGCACGCCAGTTTTTCAACGACGCGGTGATGGAATACAACATCTCTCGTCAGAAATTCCCGACTGTCTTGATGGCTGAGGCATTCGGCCACGGTACAGATGCTGCCTTGCTGGAGTTTGTGGACAGCGAGCAGATTCATAAAGCCCCAACCGTATCCTTTACCTGATTCGAACGCGGATAGTCGAATGAACTTTTTTGAGCAGCAGGATCGGGCGAAACGCAGATCGACTTATCGCATGCTGCTGACGTCAGCCCTGCTTCTGAGCCCAGCGATAGTCTCGAGCCTCTTTTTGACGACGCCAGTCCAATGGCACGACGTCCTGATGGTGTGTGTGGCAATACTGCCCTTTATCGCAGTAGGTTACTGGTACCAATGGCACATGCTCAAAGGCGGTGGGAGTGCAATTGCAGAAAAGCTCGGCGGATATTTGCTTAACCATGATTGCGATGAGGATGAACGCTGGCTACTTGATGTCGTTGAGGAAATGGCCATCGCCTCCGGCAGCCCAATACCCTTGGTGTACATACTGGATGTCCATGGCGTGAATGCCTTTGCGGCCGGACGCACGCCACAAGACTCCGTCATTGGTGTGACTTATGGCGCGGCAGTCATCCTCAACCGTGACGAAATGCAAGCAGTCGTCGCTCACTTGTTCTGCAATATTCAAAACAATGACATGCGCGTTTATGCGCGAATGTTTGGGATATATCTAGGGACTATCTGCCTGGCGATGCTGTCCGGATATCTAATAGTCATCGGTTTCTGCTGGGCTTACCTCGTCTACCTGTCCATGTCGCGTGTGCTGCGCCAACGCAAGTATCTGGCAGACGCGGTCGCTGCCCAGTTCACGCGCGACCCACAGAGCGTCGCTAGTACTTTGAAGAAAATCGGCGGCTATGAATACGGTTCATGGATTGGCTGTGATGAAAATGAAAACTTCCTATCAATCTTCTTCGCAACGCCATACAAAGGCTTGGTAGAACGCTGGGGCTCCCCTTTCCCTCCTTTAGAAAAACGTATTCGGCGCTTTGATCCCCACTGGAATGGCGAGTACCCGAACGTTCCTCCGTTGGAGGCGCTGATGGGCGACGATGAACAGGCCGAGGAGAATCGTCGCCGTTGGGAGGTGCTTGGGGGTTTGGGCATTGCTGCCAGCGACTTTAAAGGCGCGAACGAAGAGCCTGCGCAGCTCTATCAGACTCAGGCAACCGTAGGTTCGATCCCTCCTGAGGTGCTGTCGGCAGCCCGCCACCCTGATGGCGCTCAGGCTCTGATCTACCAGTTGCTGCTATCCGAACAGCCGGCCTTGCGCACTCAACAACTTACGTGGCTACAGGAACTCCCTAACACGGAAGCCGCCCACTTCTTACAAGTACTGGACGAACTAGTAGGTGGACTGAATCGTTATCTACGTTTGCCGCTGTTCGATCTGTGCGGGTTAGCGCTCAAAAAACTACCGACTGATCAATACAAAACGCTCATCCGCAATATGATGAATCTGGTCGCAGTCGACTCTCGTACCCTGTTGGTGGGCTGGGCCCTGGTTCACTTATTAGATGCGAAGGTGCTGTCTAAGTCGAAAACCAAAGGCCGATACACACTGGCTCGGTTAGAGAATAACGTGACCTGGCTGCTCGCCACACTGGCGTTCATAGGCCATAGAAGCGATGTCCAGGCCGAGCTGGCCTATTACCGCGCCTGTGATGTATTACCCTTTTATACGGCTCCGTTAAAGGTTGAGATGCTAGACGACAAATTAGTGGAAACCCTCGATAACGTCATGGAAAAACTGCAACAGCTCAAGCCAGAAGATAAAGAGATTCTGATGGAGGCCGTTGCGGTCTGCATCGAATGCGAAGGCAATATCTCCCATGAGGAAATCGAGTTCGCACGGGCAATCGCCGATGTTCTCGATTGCCCGATGCCGGAAGGACTGGAAACACCTCTGATCAAGGAAGACGCAACAAGCGCATTGCCCTCATGAAATAATTCATATATTTTTTCATGAAATTTTAAGAAATAAATTTCATGACGCCACAAGACGAACTCGCCACCCTCGCCGCCCTGATCCATGACCTGCGCAAGCACAAGAAGCTCACCCTGGCCCAATTGGCACAGAAGATCGAACGCTCGGTAGGCTTCCTCTCCCAGGTCGAGCGTGGTTTGTCGCGCCCGACGGTGGCGGACTTGACCGCCATCAGCCACGCCCTCGATGTGCCTACCACCTACTTCTACAGCCAGCCCAAGCCCAAGGCGATTGACTGGGTAACCCGGCCCAACGAGCGGCGCACGGTGTACTACGCCAATGGCATCACCGACATCCTGGTCTCCCCCAGCATGAACGGCGCGTTCTCGATGCTCGATAGCCTGCTTGCCCCGGGCGCCAACAGCGGTGACCAGAGCATGAGCGACCGCGCCGAACAGGCCGGTTTTGTGCTGGAAGGCGAATTGACGCTGTGGGTGGACGGTGAAAACGACGTGGTGACCCTCGGCCCCGGCGACAGCTTTCACCTGCCCAGCTTTGCCCGTTGCCGCTACGCCAACCTGACCGACCTGCCCGCCCGCGTACTCTGGGTTTACAACTAGGAGCATCACCCGTGAAAAGCCAATCTTCCACGTTGCTGGCCGAAGTACGGACCTTTCGCCAGCACCACCCGGACGTGCGTTATGTCGACTTGATCGCCCTGGACATTCCCGGGCATTTCTACGGCAAGCGCTACCCGATCGAGATGCTCGAAAAAGTCGCCGCCGGCAGCCCCTTGAAACTGCCGCAGAATGCCGTGTTGCTGGGGACCCAGGGCGGGTTGTTCAAGATCGGCGACTACTGCTTCCACGACGGCGACCCGGACGCTAACCGACGCCTGGTACCCGGCACGCTCAAGCCGGTGAGTTGGGAATCGCAGCCTCTGGGCCAGATGCTGATCACCTCCGATGGCACCGAAGCCCCCATTGAATTTGAGCCCCGCGAAGTGCTGGCCAAGGTACTGCAGCGCCTGCACCACAAAGGCATCCACCCGGTGGTGGCGTTCGAATTGGAGTTCTATCTGTTCGACAAAACCCTCGACCACGGCCTGCCGCGATTTGCCCGCGACCCGCTGAGCGACGAAGCCGACGACCAGCCCACCCTGCATATCGAGCGGCTGTCGCGCTTCTCAGAAGTCCTGGACGATATGGCCCAGACCGCCAAGGACCAGGGCATCGACATCACGGTGATTACCGCTGAACTCGGCCCCGGCCAGTTCGAGATCAATTTCGGCCACCTCGACGACGGCCTGCGCGCCGCCGACTGGGCCGCGCTGTTCTGCCGCAGCACCCGTGGCGTGGCGCTCAAGCATGGCTATCGCGCCAGCTTCATGGCCAAGCCGTACCTGGAACATCCTGGCAGCGGCATGCATGTGCATGTCAGCCTGTATGACGGCGCGGGCAACAATTTGCTGGCGGCGCATCAGCAGCAACCGCTACGCCATGCCGTGGCTGGGTGCCTGGAGTTGCTGCCTCACTGCATGCCGATCTTCTCGCCCAACCACAATGCCTTCCGCCGCCTGGGCGGCACTGTCAACGCCGCCACCCGCGCCTGCTGGGGCTTCGAAGACCGCGATGCGTGCGTGCGCATCCCCGACTCCGACCCGCGCAACTTGCGCATCGAACACCGCCTGGCCAGCGCCGATGCCAACCCGTACCTGGTGCTCGCGGCGATCCTCGCCGGCCTGGAACATGGCCTCGACGCCCAGCGCGAGCCCATCGCGCCCTTGAACGAGGACCGCACCAGCGGCACCGACTTCCCCCTGGACATGCTCGACGCCGTACGCACCATGCAGCAGCACCCCAGCGTGCGCGAGAAGCTGGGTGCGGAAATTGTCGATGTGTATTGCGAAAACAAACGCCAGGATCATCTGGCCTTTCAACAAGAGATAAGTGTGCGTGAGTACCGCTGGTTTCTTTAACCCTGCTGTGGTCGGTGAGCGGGCTTGTCGAATCGTCGCACCGCCCACGCTGGGGCGCGGAGCGGCCCTCTCTCTAGACACTGCTGGGTGGAGGCATCAGCCGGACTCGCCAAGCAACAGCGGCTGCTCCCGCGCGCACAACTCCACCACGTAATCCCACAACACCCGCAGCCGCACGGACTTGTGCAACTCCCGACGCGAGCTGATCCAGTAGCTGCGCTGGATGCCCTCCCCCGGCAGCAACGCCACCAGGTCCGGGTCGCTGGCGGCCATGAAGCAGGGCAATACCGCAATCCCTAACCCCGAGCGCGCCGCCTGGTGTTGAGCAATGACGCTGGTGCTGTGGAACACCACCTTAGGGTTGCGACAGAAACTGCTGAGGAATTTCAGCTCCTGGCTGAACAGCAGGTCGTCAACATAATCAATCCAGGCATGGGCCGCGAGATCTTCACGTTTTTCAATCGGCGGGTTGCGATCCAGGTAGGCGCGGCTGGCGTAAAGGGAGAGGCGGTAGTCCGTGAGTTTGCGGGTGACGAGTTGGTCGACACTGGGGCGTTCGAGGTGGATGCTGATTTCCGCTTCGCGGTTAAGGATGCTGACGAAGCGCGGCACGGCCACCAGTTCCACTTCCAGCCCCGGATAACGTTCGAACAGGCCGCCCATGCGTCCGGCCAGAAACATCACCCCCAGACCTTCGGCCACACCGAGGCGGATCTTGCCCAGCGGCGCGGCGGTGTGGGTGAGTTCGTCTTCGGCCAGCAGCGCCACGTTTTCCATGGCTTCGGCATGTTTGAGCAGGGCCTCGCCAGAGGGGGTCAGCTCGTAACCGTGGGCATGCTGCACGAATAGCGCGGTGCCCAGGCTCTTTTCGATGGCCTCGATATGCCGCGCCACCGTAGCGTGGGTGGTTTTCAGGCGCTGCGCGGCGGTGAGCAAACGACCGCTGCGTTGCAACTCAAGAAAAAACCGCAAGTCATTCCAATCGAACATGTCGCCTCCAATGCGTGGGCCGCTACAGCACTGTTCAAAAACGCACAGCAGCTGGGTAAAAACTAACATTTTTAAGACGAAAACTAACAACTAGGATGGGGCCAATAAGAAAAACAAGCGAGACCTCAGATGCCCAATGCAGCTGCTGAATACGATTACGTAGTAGTAGGCGCCGGCCCCGCAGGTTGCCTGCTGGCCAATCGACTGTCCGCCAACCCCGCCCACCGCGTGCTGCTGCTAGAAGCCGGCGGCCGCGACAACTACCCCTGGATCCACATCCCCGTCGGCTACCTGTTCTGCATCGGCAACCCGCGCACCGACTGGTGCTTCAAAACCGAAGCCCAGCCTGGCCTGCAAGGCCGCGCGTTGAGTTACCCACGGGGTAAAGTGCTGGGCGGTTGCTCCTCCATCAACGGCATGATCTACATGCGCGGCCAGGCCCGTGACTACGATGGCTGGGCCGCCGAAGGCAACGCCGGCTGGGCGTGGAACGACGTGTTGCCGCTGTTCAAGCACAGCGAGAACCACTTTGCCGGCGGCTCGGAATTCCACAATGACAGCGGCGAGTGGCGCGTCGAGCAGCAACGGCTGTCGTGGCCGATCCTGGATGCCTTCCGCGAAGCGGCGGCGCAAAGCGGCATCGCCAAGGTCAGCGATTTCAATCAGGGCGATAACGAAGGCTGCGGCTACTTTCAGGTCAATCAGAAGGCCGGCGTGCGCTGGAACGCGGCCAAGGCGTTTCTCAAACCGGTCCGTCAGCGCACCAACCTCACCGTGCTCACCGAAGTGGAAGTCGACCGTGTGTTGCTGGAAAACGGGCGCGCGTGCGAAGTGGTCGGGCGCAGGCTCGGTCAGTCCCTGAGTTGGAAAGCGCGCAAGGAAATCATCCTGTGCGCCGGTTCCGTGGGTTCGCCAGGCATCCTGCAACGCTCGGGGATCGGCCCGTCCAACGTGCTCAAACCCCTCGGTATCAACGTGCTGCACGAACTGCCCGGCGTGGGCGGCAACCTGCAGGATCACTTGCAACTACGTCTGATCTACAAGCTGGAAAACGCACGCACCCTCAACCAGATCGCCGGCACCCTGTGGGGCAAGATGGGCATGGGCCTGCGCTACCTGTACGACCGCAGCGGGCCATTGTCGATGGCACCCAGCCAGCTCGGCGCATTTGCCCGCTCGGGGCCGGAGCAGGCCTCGGCCAACCTCGAATACCATGTGCAGCCGCTGTCCCTGGAGCGTTTCGGCGAGCCGTTGCATGGCTTCCCGGCGTTCACCGCCTCGGTCTGCGATCTGCGCCCGCAGAGCCGTGGCCGGGTCGATATCCGCTCAGCCAACCCGGCGGATGCGCCGCTGATCCAGCCCAACTACCTCAGCCACCCCGAAGACCTGCGCGTAGCCGCCGATGCCATCCGCCTGACCCGGCGCATCGTCGCGGCGCCGGCCTTGAGCCAGTTCAAGCCGGTGGAATATTTGCCGGGCGATTCGCTGCAAACCGAAGCACAACTGCACGAAGCCGCCGCACGCATCGGCACGACGATCTTCCATCCGGTGGGCACCTGCCGCATGGGTCACGACAAGGACGCAGTGGTCGACGCCCAGCTACGCGTGCACGGCGTGCCCGGCCTGCGCATCGCCGACGCCTCGATCATGCCGCGCATTACGTCCGGCAATACCTGTTCACCCACGCTGATGATCGCGGAAAAAGCCGCGCAGCTGATCCTTTCGCCGCACACAAGGAGCCTCGCACCGGAGAAAGAACTGGTTCACGCAATCTGAATAGCGGCGCCGCACCCGGCGCCGACAGTGGAACAACAATAAATAATCACTGTGAGGGTTACCCGATGTCAGAACATGCTCAAACCCTGGGCTCGGCGATAGACACGAGCACCAGCAACGATTCCAAGAAAGTCATCTTCGCCTCGTCCTTGGGGACGGTGTTCGAGTGGTATGACTTCTTCCTCTACGGCGCCCTCGCGGCGGTGATCAGCAAGCAGTTCTTTGCCGGGGTCAACGACACCACGGCCTTTATCTTTGCCTTGATGGCCTTCGCGGCCGGCTTTGTGGTGCGGCCGTTCGGCGCGCTGGTGTTCGGCCGTCTGGGCGACATGATCGGGCGCAAGTACACCTTCCTGGTGACCATCATCCTGATGGGCGTAGCGACCTTCTGCGTCGGTCTGTTGCCGACCTACGCCAGCATCGGCATCGCCGCGCCGATCATCCTGATCGTGCTGCGCATGTTGCAGGGCCTGGCCCTGGGCGGTGAATACGGCGGCGCCGCCACTTACGTCGCCGAGCATGCGCCAGTCGGCAAACGCGGGTTCCACACCAGCTGGATCCAGTCCACCGCCACCATCGGCCTGCTGCTCTCGCTGTTGGTGGTGCTGGCGTGCCGCTACTTCACCGGCGACCAGTTCGAAGTGTGGGGCTGGCGCATCCCGTTCCTGTTTTCCATCGTGCTGCTGGGCATTTCCACCTGGATCCGCATGAGCCTGCACGAGTCGCCGGCCTTCTTGAAAATGAAAGAAGAAGGCAAGGCCAGCAAGGCGCCGATCCGTGAGTCGTTCGGTAAGTGGGAAAACCTCAAGGTGGTGCTGATCGCGCTGTTCAGCATCAACGGCGGGCAAGCGGTGACCTTCTACGCGGCGCAATTCTACGTGCTGTTCTTCCTCACCCAATTCCTGCGGATGGACCCGGCCCTGGCCAATATGCTGCTGATTATCAGCGTGGTGATTGGCGCGCCGTTCTTTATCCTGTTCGGCTGGCTGTCGGACAAGTTCGGACGCAAACCGGTGCTGATGCTCGGCCTGCTGCTGGCCACCGCCCTGTACTTCCCGATCTTCAAGGGCCTGGCGCACTACACCAACCCGGCGATGGATCAGGCCAGCCACCAGGCACCGATCACCGTGCTGGCCGACCCGGCCACCTGCACCTTCCAATTCGACCCGGTGGGCAAGGCACGGTTTGACAGCCCATGCGACAAGGTCAAAACCTTCTTGGTCAAACAAGGCCTGCCCTACACCAGCGCTGCTGCGCCGGCCGGCAGCCCCGTTCAGGTGAGCGTCGGCGAAGTCAAGATCGACGGTTTTGACGAAGCGGCGTTGCGCGGTGCCGTGACCCTGGCCGGTTACCCGTCTTCGGCGGATGTGGCGCAGGTCAACAAGGTCATGGTGGTGGTGTTGATCGTGGTGCTGATCCTGATCGCCGCCATGTGCTACGGCCCGCTGGCGGCGCTGATGGTGGAACTGTTCCCGACGCGTATCCGCTATACCTCGATGTCCCTGCCCTACCACATCGGTAACGGCTGGTTCGGCGGGTTCCTGCCGACCGTATCGTTTGCGCTGGTGGTGTACACCGGCGATATCTTCTACGGCCTGTGGTACCCGGTGATGGTGACAGGGGTGAGCCTGATTGTCGGGTTGTTTTGCCTCAAGGAAACGCGGCATGTGGATATCGATAGCAACTGAATAAGCTGCAAGCTGCAAGCTTCAAGTAAAAGCCACTCGGCTCTTTCTTGTCGCTTGCAGCTTGCCGCTTGAAATTCCCAGCTGTACATCCATACAGATAATGGTTGCTCAAATCCATCCGACTGAGCATCCTGCAAAGCATCAATCCGATCTGATGTGATGACCATGCGGCTGTACCTCTGCGAAAAACCCTCCCAGGCCAAGGACATTGCGGCGGTGCTCGGCGCCAGTCGTCGTGGCGACGGCTGTTGGTTGGGCAATGGGGTCACCGTCACCTGGTGCATCGGCCACCTGCTGGAAACCGCACCGCCCGATGCCTACGACGCCAAGTACAAACGCTGGGTGCTGGCCGATCTGCCGATCGTGCCGGACAAATGGAAGATGCTGGTCAAACCCAAGACCGCCAGCCAGTTCAAAGCGGTCAAGCGCCTGCTGGGGGAAGCCCAGGAACTGGTGATCGCCACCGACGCCGACCGCGAGGGTGAGATGATCGCCCGCGAGTTGGTGGAACATTGCCGCTACCGGGGGCCGATCCAGCGATTGTGGTTGTCGGCGCTGGACGACGCTTCGATTCGCAAGGCCCTGGCCGCGCTCAAGCCCGGCGCCGACACCTTCAGCCTGTACCACTCGGCCCTGGGCCGCTCCCGCGCCGACTGGCTGATCGGCATGAACATGAGTCGCCTGTTTACCTTGCTGGGGCGTCAATCCGGTTATCAGGGTGTATTACCGGTGGGCCGGGTGCAAACACCCACTTTGCGCCTGGTGGTGGACCGCGACCGCAGCATCGCCGATTTCGTACCGGTGGCGTACTGGGCCATCGATGTCGACCTGCGCCACGCGCACATGACCTTCACCGCTCAATGGCGCGCCACGGAGGACGCCTGTGATGACCAGGGTCGCTGCCTCAACCCGCAGTTGGCACAGACCGCTGCCGCTGCCATGGGCAACGCCGCCAGCGCGCGCCTGGTGAAGCTGCGCACCGAACGCATGCGCGACGTGGCGCCCCTGCCCTTCGACCTCGGCACCCTGCAGGAAATCTGCTCGAAGAAACTCGGCCTGGGCGCTCAGGAAACCCTGGATATCGCCCAATCCCTCTACGAAACCCACAAGGTCATCACCTACCCGCGCAGCGATTGCGGCTACTTGCCGCTGAGCCAGCACAGCGAGGCAGCGAAGATTCTCGCCGCGCTGGGGCGTGCCGACCCGGCGGTCAGTGAGCTGATGCCGCATATCGATCCCCAGCGGCGCTCGCGGGCGTGGAACGATGCCAAAGTCAGCGCCCACCACGGCATCATTCCTACCGGGGCCGGCAAGGACGTGGGCCAGCTCAGCGGCAAGCACCGCGCGGTGTACACCTTGATTCGCGCGCGCTACCTAGCGCAGTTCCTGCCCAACCACGAATACGATCGCACTCAGGCAGATTTCGAATGCGCCGGTTTTGCCCTGCGCGCGGTGGGCAAAGTGGTGATCGAGCCGGGCTGGAAACGCGCCCTCCCCGAAGCACTCGCCCCCACCAAGGGCCGCGAAGCGCCAGCGCCCCAGGCCCTACCGGCGCTGGTGCAGGGCCAGGATTACGCAGTAGCCAAGGTCACGCTCAAGGACCTGTGGACCCAGCCACCCAAACCCTTTACCGAAGGCGACCTGATCAAAGCGATGAAAAACGTGGCCAAACTGGTGGAAGACCCGTTGCTCAAGCAGAAGCTCAAGGACACCACCGGCATCGGCACCGAAGCCACCCGCGCGGGCATTATCCAGGGGCTGCTCGACCGCGGTTATCTGAGCAAGAATGGCAAGGCGCTGGCCGCCACACCGGCGGCATTCAGCCTGATCGACGCGGTGCCCCGCGCCATCGCCGATCCCGGCACCACTGCCATCTGGGAGCAGGCGCTGGACATGGTGCAAAGCGGTGAAATGAGTCTGGAGGAATTCGTCGCCAAACAGGCAGCCTGGATGAGCAAGCAGGTGGCACGTTGCAATGGCATGCGCATGACCATCACTGGCCCCGCGAGCCCGGCAGGACGAGGGGCGGCACCGTGGAAAAAGAAGCGCAAGGCAGCCCCTCGCAAGACGACAGCGAGCCCTAAACGGGCAAAAAAACCGGTAAATAGCGGATAAACACCAAAAAAAACCGGTTAATGACGTTTTTCGACAGGTTTGACGCCGCATTGGTCCTTGCTACGGCGCGGGCTGTCTAGGATTCTGTAGGGGTTCCACTGATTTCCTACAACAACACCGGAGTGGCCGCCATGAAGACCGTTGCACAGTTGCTCAAAGCCAAAGACCAGAAAAACCAGGACGTCCACACCATCCAATGGGATCACACCGTGTTTGAAGCACTGGTGCGGATGTCGGAAAAAAACGTGGGGGCATTGCCGGTCGTCCAAGACAACAAAGTGGTGGGCATCATCAGCGAGCGTGACTACGCGCGCAAAATCATGCTCAAGGGCCTGTCATCGGTGACCACTAAGGTGCATGAGGTGATGAGCGCGCCGGTGATCACCGTGGACACCCATAAGCGCGTCGAAGAATGCATGAACATCATGACCGACAGTCACTTGCGCCACCTGCCTGTGGTCGAAGACGGCAAACTGCTGGGCCTGCTGTCCATCGGTGACTTGGTCAAGGAGGCCATCGCCGAGCAGGCTGACCTGATCAAGCAGTTGGAGCAGTACATCCGCGGCGAATAGGAGAAACTATGCTCGATTCCCTGGCGCATCAGCAAGACCACCTCGACACCCTGTACCGGGCCATGACTGATCGGCGTTTTCTGGTATTGACCGGTGCAGGCATCAGCACGTCCTCGGGCATTCCGGACTACCGGGACAGCGAAGGCGTGCGCCGAGGCAAGGCACCAATGATGTACCAGGAATTCCTGGCCACCCCGCAGGCGCGGCGACGTTACTGGGCGCGCGCCATGCTGGGCTGGCCGCGCGTACGCGTCGCACAACCGAATGCAGCGCACCGAGCGTTGGCCATCTTGCAACAACGCCAGCACATCACCGGGTTGATCACACAAAACGTCGACACCCTACATGACCAGGCCGGCAGCCAAGGTGTGATCGAACTGCACGGTAGCCTGCACCGCGTGCTGTGCCTGGACTGCCAGCAGCGCAGCCAGCGCGATGCGATCCAACAGCTGATGGAAACCCAGAACCCCTACCTGACGGGCGTCGATGCTGTGCAGGCGCCTGACGGAGACACGCTGCTCGACCCGGCCTTTGAAGCGCGCTTTGAGGTACCCCGGTGTCCATATTGCCAGGGTGAACGATTGAAACCCGACGTGGTGTTTTTCGGTGAGAACGTCGCCCCGCCCACTGCCGCCAAGGCAATGGCGGCAGTGGAACAGTCCGAGGGGTTGCTGGTGGTGGGCTCTTCGCTGATGGCGTATTCGGCATTTCGCTTGTGCAAGGCGATGGTCGAGCAAGGCAAACCGGTGATCGCCATCAACCTGGGCAAGACCCGGGGCGACGAGCTGTTGCAGGTAAAGATCGAAACCTCATGCGAACAACTGCTGCCCTTGCTGGCGAACCGCCTGCAATAGCCCCCTCCTCCACCGTAGCGACCGTCCAGCGCAAAAAATGACGCTCAAGTCACGCCTCTGCCGTATCTCCCCGTGCCCACGACGAATTATGTAGTGATCGAAAATAATCACTACATAACCGTTGACGTAACCTTTTTGTCCTTGCATGATCAAGGCGTCTCCCGGATCGGGAGCGTTGGTAACACGCGTTTTGAAAGAGCTCGTCTGACCGCCGAGCTGTTTTTTCCGGATGTGCACTGCCCACAAGGCAGATTGATGAAGCTGACCGACTCGTAAGAGCACGGTACAAGAAGCTCGAATGCTCCTTGTCTTCGTTATGAAAGCATTGCGTAGCAGTTCATCAGTAAGACTACAAGCATCAGGTTCAAGACTCTGCCCGTATTCGGCAGCCAGTTACTAACGCCCGGTTATTGAAGCCGGAGACAACTAAGCAGTTTTAACGGAACCAACTGATAGATCGCCAACTGGTCAAGGGGCTTACACATGAATCT
This sequence comes from Pseudomonas sp. MD330_10, assembly GCF_042610415.1. Lineage (NCBI taxonomy): Bacteria > Pseudomonadati > Pseudomonadota > Gammaproteobacteria > Pseudomonadales > Pseudomonadaceae > Pseudomonas > Pseudomonas sp. MD330_10. The sequence continues at coordinate 7,320 of NZ_JBHGZU010000026.1, read as the reverse complement.
GAACAACCAACCAACTATCGATGAATTGGCTGAGATGTTCGCAGCGCAGAAAGACACACTCGACGACCATATCCTGTGGATTGGCAAATCGGGCGAAGTCAAGATCGACTGCCTGGCGCCCCACACTGAAGAAGCCGAGTTCGACCGTAATAACCGTGAGTTGGCGGCGCGCCTGAAGATGTACCGCCGCGGCCAGGGTTATGTCGGCAAGAAGGCCGCTGCCGATCGCAACTTTATCGAACAAGTATTCGACACACTTAATAACGCTTGGGAGTCTTTCAAAGACAGCTCGCAAGTAAAAGTGATTGATCGCTACTACTAGAATCAACGTGTTCAATGTGGGAGCTGGCTTGCCTGCGATAGCTGTTTAACGCTCAACGACAGTGTTGACTGTTAAACCGTTATAACAGGCAAGCCATCTCCCACACTTGTTTGTGCTGCGGGTCAAAACGTTGGAAACCGGCCCTTGCCCGCCTCATCGCGAAAAATATCGAACAAGGCTTGCGCCGCCGCCGACAACTCATGCCCCGGCTTGGTCAGCACACCAATCGGCCGCTCGATCACCGGATCACGCAAGGTAATACAATGCGCACCCGCCTCCTCCATCTGTCTGGCACACAATGCCGGCACAGCGCTGACGCCCAAGCCACTGGCTACCATTTTGCCCACAGTCGCCAATTGATGGCTTTCCAGTGCGACCGGCAGTTTCATCCGTAGCGCACCCAAATGCTCCTCCAGCATCACCCGTACCGTGGAAGGCCGTTGCAAGGTGATAAAGGGGTATTCCAATAAAGTCTCCCAGCCGATCTCGTCGCATTGCGCCAAGGGTGAATCAGCCGACACGACCGCAATGAAGCGATCCAGATACAAAGGGGTAAAGGCCAGCGACGAGCCTTCAGACGGTTCGAACGCCACACCCAGCTCCACCTGGCGATCGCGCACCATCTCCAAGACCTGTTCGTTGATCAAGTCGTGCACCGTCACGTTCACCTGCGGGTAACGCGCGCGGAATATCTTCAAGATCGGCGGCAACAAGTTGCCCGCGAACGACGGCATCGCCGCCACCGTGACGCGCCCGCGCTGCAAGGTGAAGCGCTGGCGCAGCTCATCCTCAGCGTTATCCCAATCGGCCATCAGTCGGCGGGCCAGTGGCAGCAACGATTCGCCTTCCGGGGTCAGCGCCACATTGCGCGTATTGCGGCTGAACAACCGCCCGCCCAGGCCCTCTTCCAGGCCCTTGATGGTCAGGCTCAGCGCTGACTGGGACAGGTGCAGACGCTCGCAGGCGGCGGCGAAACTCAGGCTCTGGGCCACGGCGAGGAAGGCACGCAGCTGTTTCACGGTCATAAAAGTACTCCGAGAGACGGATCAACTATGCTGTTTTCTAAATCAATCAACCTTAAAAAACAACTTAACAAATCAATACATCAGCGCAACACTCGGTCCATTGGCTGGCCCACAAACAATAAAAGAGGTGCATATGGCAGGTTTCGATAAACGCGTGGCGTCCTACGAAGAGGCATTGGCAGGCCTGGAGGACGGCATGACCGTACTCGCCGGCGGCTTCGGCCTGTGCGGCATCCCGGAAAACCTCATCGCAGAAATCAAGCGCAAAGGCACCCGTGAGCTGACGGTGGTCTCCAACAACTGCGGCGTCGACGGCTTCGGCCTGGGCGTGCTGCTGGAAGAAAAACAGATCCGCAAAGTGATCGCGTCCTACGTCGGTGAGAACGCGCTGTTTGAGAAGCAATTGCTCAGCGGCGAAATCGAAGTGGTGCTGACGCCCCAAGGCACCCTCGCCGAAAAAATGCGCGCAGGCGGTGCCGGTATCCCGGCTTTCTTTACCGCAACCGGCGTCGGCACCCCAGTGGCCGAAGGCAAAGAAACCCGCGAGTTCAACGGTCGTCCTTACCTGATGGAGGAGTCCATCACCGGCGACTTCGCCATCGTCAAAGGCTGGAAAGCCGACCACTTCGGTAACGTGATCTACCGCCACACCGCTCAGAACTTCAACCCGCTGGCCGCCACCGCCGGCAAGATCACTGTGGTCGAAGTCGAAGAAATCGTCGAACCGGGCGAGCTGGACCCGGCGCAGATCCACACCCCTGGCATCTACGTCGATCGGATCATCTGCGGCACTTTCGAGAAGCGCATCGAACAGCGCACCGTCCGCAAATAATCCGCCTCCAGCCCGAACAATAAGGACACACAAAATGGCTCTTACCCGCGAACAAATGGCTCAACGCGTCGCCCGCGAAATGCAGGACGGCTTTTACGTCAACCTCGGCATCGGCATTCCGACCCTGGTGGCCAACTACATCCCCGACGGCATGGAAGTGATGCTGCAATCGGAAAACGGCCTGCTAGGCATGGGCCCGTTTCCTACCGAAGACACCATCGATGCCGACATGATCAACGCCGGTAAACAGACAGTGACAGCACGCATCGGTGCGTCGATTTTCTCCTCTGCCGAGTCCTTCGCGATGATTCGCGGCGGTCACGTCGACCTCACCGTGCTCGGCGCATTTGAAGTCGATGTGCAGGGCAACATCGCTTCGTGGATGATCCCCGGCAAACTGGTCAAGGGCATGGGCGGCGCCATGGACCTGGTGGCCGGTGCGGAAAACATCATCGTGATCATGACCCACGCCTCCAAAGACGGAGAGTCCAAGTTGCTTGATCGCTGCAGCCTGCCGCTGACCGGCGCGCACTGCATCAAACGCGTGCTTACTGACCTGGCGTACCTGGAAATCGAAAATGGCGCTTTTGTCCTCAAGGAACGCGCACCTGGCGTCAGCGTTGAAGAGATTGTGAGCAAGACCGCCGGTAAACTGATCGTCCCGGACCACGTTCCAGAAATGCACTTCCAGTGAGGACAGATTCCATGCAAGACGTCGTGATTGTTGCTGCCACCCGCACCGCCGTGGGCAGCTTTCAAGGGTCGCTGGCCAGCATCCCGGCTCCGGAACTGGGCGCCGCCGTAATCCGTCGCCTGTTGGAGCAGACCGACCTGGACCCGGCCCAAGTCGATGAAGTGATCCTCGGCCAAGTGCTCACCGCGGGCTCCGGCCAGAACCCCGCGCGCCAGGCCTCGATTCTCGCCGGCCTGCCCCACGCGGTGCCGAGCCTGACCCTGAACAAGGTCTGCGGCTCGGGCCTCAAAGCCCTGCACCTCGGTGCCCAGGCCATCCGCTGCGGCGACGCCGACGTCATCATCGCCGGTGGCATGGAGAACATGAGCCTGGCCCCCTACGTACTGCCTGCCGCGCGCACTGGTTTGCGCATGGGCCACGCCAAGATGATCGACAGCATGATCACCGACGGCCTGTGGGATGCGTTCAACGACTACCACATGGGCATCACTGCTGAGAACCTGGTGGACAAATATGGCATCAGCCGCGAAGCCCAGGACGCCTTTGCCGCCGCTTCTCAGCAGAAGGCTGCGGCAGCCATCGAGGCTGGGCGGTTTGTCGATGAGATCACCCCGATCCTGATCCCCCAGCGCAAGGGCGACCCAATCGCCTTCGCCGTGGATGAGCAACCGCGCGCCGGCACCACTGCCGAGTCCCTGGCCAAGCTCAAGCCGGCCTTCAAGAAAGACGGCAGCGTCACCGCCGGCAACGCCTCCAGCCTCAATGACGGCGCCGCTGCAGTAATGCTGATGAGTTCCGATAAGGCGAAAGCCCTCGGTCTGCCCGTGCTAGCCCGCATTGCCAGTTACGCTAACGCAGGCGTGGACCCGGCCATCATGGGCATCGGCCCGGTATCGGCCACCCGTCGCTGCCTGGACAAAGCCGGTTGGAGCCTGGGCGATCTGGACCTGATCGAAGCCAACGAAGCCTTCGCCGCGCAATCCCTGGCGGTGGGCAAAGAGCTGGAGTGGGATGCTGACAAGGTCAACGTCAATGGCGGCGCTATCGCCATCGGCCACCCGATTGGCGCCTCGGGTTGCCGCGTGCTGGTGACCCTGCTGCACGAAATGATCAAGCGCGATGCCAAGAAAGGCCTGGCGACCTTGTGCATCGGCGGTGGCCAAGGCGTAGCCCTGGCCCTGGAACGCAACTGATAAAAAACAGCAACATCGCTCAACTATCGGAGGGGGGCTTACCCCCCCTCCCACCTTTGATCTTCATTGTCTGGCAGCTTGAGGCATTGCAAACACCTCATTGGAAGCCATCGCCATCAGCCATACAAATCTCGCACTGGGCCCTCAGCGCTTCATACAACGCTGATAACGCTCATCCACGCGCTTGGCAAACCATGCCGTGGTCAGGTTACGGGTGATCTTCGGGCTCTTGAGCACAATCCCCGGCAGAATCGCCCGTGGCAGGGGTTTGCCGGCAGCCTTGTCGGCGAGGGCGAACACACGTTGGTAAAGGGTGGTTTCTTCGAAATCCAAGCGCTCGCCCTGCTCCAGCTGGCTGCGGATGCTGGGGTTGCGCATATCCAGCTTCGCGCCCAACGAACGCACCGCCAGTTCCGTGGTACCGGGCAGTAGCGAGCCGTAGCGAATCAAGTCCCCATCCAGCGCCAGCTCGACCCCCGAAGCCCGACTGACCGCCGCCTGGAACGCCGCATTGCGGCTGGCATACCAACCGGCGTTGAAGTCAGCGAAGCGATACAGCGGTTGATCGTAGTTCACCGGATAGCCGAGCAAATGGGCGATGCCGAAGTACATGCCGCCACGGCGGGTGAACACTTCGCGTCGGATTGATCCGTCCACGGTGTAGGGATAACCCCGCGCTTGTTTCTGTGCAAAGTCGATGCTCACCTGCATCGGCCCGGCGGTGTGCACCGGGTTGAACCCGCCGAACAGCGTTTTGCCCAACGGCACCATGCTGATGAAGTCATCGAAAATACCGCTCAAGTCTTTTTCCGTACGTGCGGCGCTCAGACGTTCGGCGTAGGTTTTGCCGGTGGGCGAATTCAGTTGCAATGCGCTGCGCACCACAAAGGCCGGCACATGCACCTTGCCGGCACGGCGCAGGATTTCATCCTGGGCGATTTTGCCCATATTGGGCACCGGCGGGTCGACCTGGAAGGTGGACTCCTGCTCGGTCACCGCCAGCACCGCGCAGATATTTTCGGTGCTCGGGTAAATCTTCTGGGTATCAAAGGCCGTGTAGATATCCTGGGCCCAGCCATTGCGGTCCGTAACCTTGGGTGGCAGCAACCGCACGATCTGCGCCTTGACCTCGGCTTCGCTGCGTTCCGGTTGCTGCGGGCCACGGGCGGTGGAGCAACCCGCCAGTACCAGCAAGGGCAAAAGGCAGAGGATCAGGCGGCTTGAATACATGAAGAGTCCTTGAGTGATGGCGGGCCGTGAGTTGCACGTTTCGACAGGTAAGTCTAACCAGGGTTCGTGGGTTCGGTAGGCTCGCCCGTTACGACCGGATGTGACCGCTGCCGAAACATCCCACGCAAGCGCCGGATAAGCTCTACTGCCCTGCCCCACAAACCTCTGCAAAGTCCCTCGCCTGATCACACAGTGCGAAGGATTGCAGATGTTTTTTTTCGTTATGGCCCTGATTGATAGGGCAGCCTCATGATTGGCGCGACCAGCCAGACCATTGGCTTTCTGGTACTCGCCGCCTTGGATGCGAAGACCCGCGACGTCGAGTCGGTACTCAGGGATTTCCGCGGATGCCTCAATAGTTACGACGCCTGGGCCGAGAGTGTCCTCAGCTTTTCGGCGCTGAATATCGAGCAGGTGTTCAAGGCCGGAGATGAAGCGGAGCGGGTCGCGCCGATCAACCGCTCGCTGTTCCCCAGCAGCGCGGTCGCGACCTGCCGGGCCGATGGCACCTTGACCTTGGTGCATCGGTTCCAGAGTTCACGGTTCGTACCCATCGGCGATACACCGGTGATACTCCAGCGCATCGATGCAGACGGCACGCTGCTGGGCGAGCCGATCCATAAAACCATCGGGCCCAGCGGCATTCTTGAAGTCAAGGAATGCGAACGCAACCAGCGCTACCGCATCCACTTCTACCCGAATGTATCCGCCGCGCATTTCAAGGCGCTGTACGCCTCTTATCAGGCGGTCATCGCGCCGCTGGAGGCGTGGCTGCGCAGCGAATGGTCCGACACCTTCGAACCGCTTTGGCAGGGCTACTCCGAGGCGCACTTCCATAAGCGCTACCTCTCGCTCCACTCAGCCTACGCGCGCGGATTCGGCGAAGCGCTGTACTCGCTGTGGGACAACCTCAAGCAACTGTTCCAGTGGCTGTCGGACCCGGTGGCCCATGCCGAGCAATGGCTGCAGTATCTGTCCCAGGCCGAGTTTGACCAGTTGCTGGCGCTCGGTGCCGACGCTATTGCGACGGGCTTGCTGATGCTCAGCGATGAGCCGTTGTTGTTCATTTACATGGCGGCGATGGTCAGTTGGATGCGCCTGCTGCCACCGCCGTATATGAATGAGCTGCTCGGAGAAATCACTGGCGAGGTGCTGATCAACCTGTTGCTGATCTGGGCCACAGCGGGCATGGGCGTGGCGGTTCGCTTGGGCGCGCAGGTGCTGGGTAGGATCAAGTCGCGGCGCGCGCGCGAGTGGTTGGAACATTTGGCCGAACAGTTTGGCAAGGTGCGCGTCGAGGAGCACGCCGAGGCTGCTAAGCCGGTGTTGCTCAGTCGCCAGACCACGGCGGTCGATACGGTCCCGGTGGGGCCGTTGAAGGCTGGGGATCAATGGGTTTCCAACCCGGTCACAGCGGCGCGCAACAAGATGCAGCAGACGGTGTTGGTGCGGCAGGAGCCTGTAGACGACGCACCTGTTTCGGGAAAAAACCCGAACGGCGATGCGGCGGCTTCTGCGGATAAAACCGTCACCAATGGCTGCCCCGTGTCGATGGTCACCGGCGAGGAATTGCTGACCCTGACTGACGGTGTTCTGGATGGGGTGTTGCCGTTCGAGTGGACACGCCTGTATCGCACCAGTGCGGTGGAAGTCGATGTAGGGCTAGGGGTTGGCTGGAGCCATGGGCTGGCGCAGCGGCTGCTGGTTTCAGGCGATTCGGTGGTCTGGACCGACCATGAAAATCGCTCAATTTCCTTTCCAATGCCCACCGTTGCGCGACCGGCAATCACCAATAGCCTGGCCGAAGCAGCGATCTATCTGGGCGCTTCGCCGGATGAGCTGGTGCTGGCCCAGGCGTCGCGGTTCTACCACTTTCGCGATGGTGTGCTGACAGCGATCAGCGATGCGTATGACAACCGCCTGCGAATTTTCCGCGATGTGCTCGGACGTATCGAGCGGGTGGATAACGGGGTGGGTCGCTCGTTGTTTCTGCGCTATGGGGCTGGGCGCATTGTCGCGGTGGA